>JAOUOM010000525.1 GCA_029880385.1 Cyclobacteriaceae bacterium
AGGGTCGAACTAACCAAGAAGGGGGAATTGGCACATGTATTCCATAAAACCAGCAGAAACGCCATTCCCAAAGACCTGGCAAAAAAAATGTTGTCAAACCGGCTGGGGTACCACCTCCTCCACGTAATGGCTGAAATACAAAGGAATCAGACCAATTATTACCTCCTCCTCCATAAAAACAACCAACCCGTAATCCTAGCCTTTGATAGCAACGGCAAGCTGATCAGGGAGGCAGAACCCGCCTGTTAACAGGCAAAAACTACCTTCGTGCGCAAAAAAAGAAACCCTGCGTACAGGGTTTCCTTCCTTCCGGCTACACCAAGTCCTCTACCGGACGGGAAAAAGCGTATAGGCAATTGTTCCTCCGGCTGACTTCCCGTGAGACATCTGGCTGCCGAGTGGCCCCTGCACCCAGGCCAGGAGCAATTCCGTAGGTGATACCGAAAGAATTACGGGAAACCCCGCCATAACGGTATCTGACGAAATACCATAGGTAAGTTCCTGCCCGTCTGCTTTATTCAGATACATGACGATCTTTGAGCCTGCATGATCCTTTTTCCTCACAGTTTCTTCCCAGGCAATGGCCACATCACCCGTTGACAACACCGTCATTTGCGGGTGGCGGGCATCTGCCCGAAGCAATTTTCTGGAATCAAAATGACGGCCATTGTCTTTGCTTTCGGCATAGTAAATGCCCGGTTGTCCACCGGCCGTAAACCACGCCACATGCAGGCCTGCTTTGCTTTGCGCAAGCGTAGGGCCTGTGTGCGGGCATCCGTATACGATCCAGTTGTCTTCACTTACCCTCGTTTCTTCGGAAAAAGTAGTGCCCCCATCCATTGAAAGCACATGGGATATATCACGGATAGAATCATGGACAATATCACGAAAAGCCACATGTATTTCCCCCTCATTTCCCATATACAAATCGGTCCGGCAGCACTGGCAGCTGGTTTGGGCAATCGGTTTTTCATTTTGAAAACCTCCACTCCCGGTCGTCTCGGCAAAATACACGGTAGAACCCTCCTTTTCCGTGTCTTTTCGATTATCCAGCCATACAATCGCCGCTTCGTTATTGGCCAAAACGGCCATATCGAAATACCGCTGATCATAGCTGGCCGTATCTGTCACCAATGGACGGGCCGCACTCCATGTAGTGCCCGTATCAAATGACTGTGAATAATAGACCAGTCCGGAATATTTGTTTTTTGGGTTGGGATTGGGAACTCCCCAGGCAGCAATGATCTCCCCACCAGGCTTGAAAAGTAATTTTGGAAGGTTTTCCCCATTGGGTTGCAGTCCATTGCTTGGGTGGATCGTAACCGTGGAACCAAAGGTACGTCCATTGTCCTCGGACACGGCATAACACATGACAGCAGCACCTTCCTCAGGTTCACTAATCCAGCTCAACACGGGTTTGCCTTGGGGTGTCCGGGTGAGAAAAGGCCCCGACAAGCTCCCCTCAGATTGGATAAAGTGCTCCTGACGCTCCTCGCCTGCTTTGGGAGTGGAACAGGAAATCAGGAACACCATCAATGCTGTCCAAAAAGCCATGCCATTGCCTCCATTTTTACAGCTATGCCCTGACACACGATGATTTGTTGAATTTTTCATTGAAAATATTTTTAAAGATCGGCAACTAGTGCCCGATGGTTTACCTCATTTATTTGGCTATTGACACGCAACAAAAAAACCTGTCACCCCCCATCCCGGAAAACGGGGGATGACAATTTTTTCAATTAATTTCCCTTGCCAAGGCTATAGCCGATGCCCACGTTGAATGTACGCAGTTGGCCCGGACGATAGCTAACACCGTAGGCCGATTTGTCAGAGGTGGTAGCATATACGGCGTCTGTCAGGTTGATACAATTGAGCCACATTTCAATCTTGTCGCGTTTGTAACCCGCCCGTGCATTAAACACGCTAAAGCCTTCATATTCTTTGGTGTTTTGGGCATCCATGAAATATCTGCCCATCGTCTGCCACTCAAGTCCCATCCGGAAACCGGGGAGAAATGCCGGACGGTAAGTAATCTCTGAATTTGACAAATACCGAGGTGCCTGGCTCATTGAATTGCCCGAATAATCATTTCCTTTTTCGATGTATTCAATGTATTCATGCTTGGCCAGGGTTCCCCCGGCCCTGACCATCAGTCCCTCAAATACTTGGTACCTGATATTCGCCTCCACACCCTGGTGCAGGGTCTTTCCCACATTCTGATTGAGATACGAGCCATCTGCCAGCTTTACATTGACGATCTCATTGGCACCCAGCATCTGGTAGATATTCATTTCAACATAGCCTTTTTTGGCAAAAGCATACCATCCGCCACCTTCGTAATTTTTATAGATGGCGGGTTTAAGGGTCGGTACTTTCACCCCTGCATACAACTCACTGATGTTGGGTGGTGCAAAGCCCGTACTATAATTCAGGTATATACCCCTGTCCTTTTTAAAATCATAGGTTAGGCCAAGCTTCGGTGTCCAATGTTCAAAATGGTTTTTTTCATCAGGAGCCCCGGTAAAAGCAGAAGAAGGCAGGTGATTATCAAATTTATAGTCCAACCGGTCATAGCGAAGAGCTGCCACCAGTTTGAGCTGCCTA
>JAOUOM010000030.1 GCA_029880385.1 Cyclobacteriaceae bacterium
CGAATGGCATTGGAGATCAGGTTGTAAAATACCTTTTCAAACTGGCGGGCATCTACCCGAAATGTCTGTGACGCTGGCAGGGAAGTCTCAAACCCCAGCCCTACCGCTTTGTATTCCGCCGTACTTTTAAACATATCTGTCAGCAGGGTCAGAAAGGTATTTACCCGGATATTTTCCAGTTTCAGGTTTAGCCTTCCCTCCTCCAGTCGGGTGATGTCATTGATTTCATCGGTGAGGTACAGTAGTCGCTTGCTGTTTTTCAATCCAATATCCAGGTTTTTTCTTGAATTGGGGGTTAAATATGATGCCTCATCATCCTGGATCATTTCAAGGTTACCAAGGATCAGGCTAAGCGGACTCCTCAGGTCGTGCGAGATATTGGAAAAAAAACGTGACTTGGCTGCATCCAGTTCAATTAACTTGGCAGACTGAATTTCGATCGTATCCCGGTCTTGTACAATTTTGTCTTTCTGACGCTTTATTTCCTCCGAAAGCCGTGTCCTGACGAGGAATGCCCGGTATGAAAGGGTTGCCACAATGACCAGCAGCAACACTGCCACGATTGACAATCCGATTATCATTTGCTGCCGCTCGATTACCTGACGGTTTAGTTCATCCTGCCGCCGTAGAAATTCATTTTCTGCCTCCTGCTTTTCCGCTTCATATTGATTTTTAAGCTGTTCGATTTTACGAATGTTTTCTTCACTGAACAACAGTTGGTTGAGTTCGGAGAAATTGATGTGATACTCAAACGCAGGCCGGAAATCATCCTTTGAAGCGTAGATCTTGCTAAGATTCCGGAGTACCTCCTTTTCATCATACCGGCTTGCATATTCCCTAGACAGGTCCAACGCCAGTTCTGCATATTGCTGGGCCTTTTGTGTCTTTCCCTGGCCCAGGTATATTTTCGATAAGGTATTGTAGGCCAAAATCAATATCCGCGGATAATCCTTCAGTTTATCATCATTCAAGATCCGTTCGGTAATTTCCTGTGAGGCCCTGAAGTTTCCGGTCTTACGCAGTATTTCGGCCAATTCAATTTCTGCCCCCATCAATCCATACTCATCCGAAAGCCCCTCCCGGATGTCTATCACCGAACGCATGTAAATCTCTGCCCTGCCGTATTCGCCTATTCCTTCATAGGATCGTGCCAGATTTATATTGCAATATGCCTGCATCCGTCGATCGCCCAGTGCTTGTGCCTGATCCAATGCCTTCACAAAATACTGGATCGCACCCTGAAAATTGGTCTGAAAAATATAAAGGTTGCCCAGGTTAATCAGGGTATACCCACGTTGCTCATCATCCTGATATTGTTCCGAAAGACGCAAGGCTTCCAGATACATCTCAAATGCCTTGGAATAAACGCTCAGGTTGCGATAGGCAACCCCCATATAGTTGAGGGCCTGTACTTCCTGCCGCCTTAACTTGTTTTCCCGTGCCAGACGTAGGGCTTGCTTGGTAAAATACAGTGCCGAATCCGGATGGGTATCACGGTACTCCCAGGCCAGTGCATTGTATAATTCAGCTTTTTCCTGCACACCCACCGGAGTGGTAACCGCCTTTCGCAGGCTATCAATGGGTTCGTGGTATGTTAGTGCCGACGATTCAACAAACAGGTAAAAAATTAAAACAACCATACGGTTTGGTTTACAATTTTTCGCATGTTAAAGCTACGGGAATTTAATTGCTTTTATGAACGTTTTGATCGTTTACAACCTCAACTTAGTCTTCTCCCTGTGGCCAAATCCTGTTCAATTGATATACAACCCCCTGTACCAGTACTTCATCATGGGGAAACTGCACCCGCATCGAAGTAAAAGGCTCTTTTACAAAAAACTGCTCGGTCAATACCACTTCCCCCATGTCTGCGAAAATTTCCAGTGATGACCGATCCAGCAATACCCGCACGGCCATCTGGTCTGTGTTGGACTTTCGTTTTCCCCTATGCACACCCGTGTACGTATCACTAAAACCCGTTTCACCTGCCGCAGACCTATCCACAAAGACATAGTCAGTCACATCATCAAAACCAAAAACCAGCGTATCCCCTGTCAGATTGCTCAGGGCTATTTGCCATGAGCCGTGTTTTTTTACATTGGTAAAAACAAGTTCCATGTCTAGCAGCGGCTCACGTCCATAGAGGTACGACGACCAGTCATTGCCCCCAATGATCAACTGCTTGTTTATTTCTTTTACCTGCTTACGCAAAATATCAAATTCACCTACAGGAAAGGAGCGTATCCTGAACCCCTCAGGTAATGATACCAATGACAAGGTTCGCGGTACGGTCATAGCACTACGCCAGGGATGCGTCGGTACCACCTGTGCATAGTCCCAATTGCTCATCCATCCCATAAAAATCCTTCGACCATCCCTTTCCGGCACATCCGACCAGGTAACGCCGGCATAATTATCACGTCCAAAATCCAGCCACAGGATGTTTTCGGGTCTGTTTTGATTGACAAATGCCGTCCCATCAAAATCCCCCACAAAATATTGCGTAGCCGAACCCCGTTCCCCCCCGGCACTGATCGAGACAAGCATCACCCATCGTGAAGCCGCTGTACCTTCAAGGGGAAGTTCGAACAAGTCCGGACACTCCCATACCCCCTCATGGCTTCCTTCTCCCTGACCGAATGAACTGAGGTATTGCCATGAAATCAAATCTGGGGAACCATACAGCTCCAAATGGTCAAATACAGCCAGGATCATGACCCATTTTTGAGAGGGCGCATGCCAGACTACCCTGGGATCTCTAAAATCCTTTTTTGACATGTCTTTCAGTATGGGATTTCCTTCATATTTTGTCCATGTCCTTCCTTTGTCTACACTATAGGCCAGCCCCTGGTATTGAAAAGCACTTGCCCCACTGGCTTCAATGTCCGGCTGGTGGTACGTATAGATGGCTACCAATGGAGGATTTTCGTCTGTCCCCAGACCGGATGTATTGTTCCGATCCACTACGACACTTCCTGAAAATATATAGCCCAGATCGTCCGGATATAAGGCTACAGGCAGATGCTCCCAGGTAACGAGGTCTCGACTTACCGCATGCCCCCAATGCATGGGCCCCCATACCGTACTATCCGGATAATACTGGTAAAACATATGGTATTCCCCCTGATAATACACCAGGCCATTTGGATCGTTCATCCAGTTGGCCTCGGGCGAAAAATGAAACTGTGGCCGATAATCTTCGAGGTAATAATCAGCAGGGATGGTGCCTCCCATGGCTTTTTCCTCCTCTGAGGGCTGGTCACAAGCGACAATCAGCAGGGCAACAACAACGGGCAATAGTCGGGACAGGTATTTCATTCGTTTGTCAGCGTCTTTCCTAAATCTTCAAGTGTCTTTCCTTTGGTCTCCGGCATGACTTTCCATACAAACAACCACTGCAAAACCATCATTCCCGCAAAAATCATAAAGGTATTTGCCGGTCCGAGCCGCGTGGTAAAGGCAGGAAAGACAAAGGCTATGGCCGCTGCCAATATCCAATGGGTAAAACTCCCCAGAGATTGGCCAAAGGCCCGCTTTTCGTTGGGGAAAATTTCTGAAATAAAAACCCAGATCACCGCACCCTGTGAAAAAGCAAAAAAGGCGATGTAGGTAAATAAATAATAGGGAATGGCCAGCTTTCCTATGGAAGTATAAAAACTAAAGGCTACCGTCCCCAAGGTGAAAATCAGGCCAAATGACCCATAGTGCATAAGCATTTTCCTTCCCAGCTTGTCGATTAAACTGATGGCCAGTAACGTGAAAACAAAATTGACCACCCCTACACCTGCCGACGACAACAGTGCCGCTGACTTGCCCAGTCCGGCTATTTCAAAAATACGCGGGGCATAATAGATGATGGCGTTGATACCGGACAATTGATTAAAAAAGGCAAACAAAACCGCCAACATAATGGGTCGCTTGTAGTACGACAGATTCAGGTTGCCTTTGGCCTTCTTTTCCACTGCCGACTCATTGATCTGGGCGATTCTCCCTTCAATATTTGCCTCATGGTTCATTAAAAAAACCCTGCGGGCCTGGTCGATATCCCCCCTGCGCAAAATCAGCCAGCGGGGGCTCTCCGGTACCGTGAGCACCATCACCGAGTAGACCAGTGCCGGAAATGCCTCCACGCCAAGCATCCATCGCCAGGCAGAAGCAATATCAAACGTCGAGATCAGGTAATTGGATACATAGGCCAGCAAAATCCCAAAAACAATATTGAACTGAAACAATGCCACCAGCTTGCCACGGTCATTTGCCGGTGCTATCTCGGATATATACATGGGGGCTGCTACCGAAGAAGCCCCGACACCCAGTCCTCCAATAAACCGGTAAAACAGGAACAAATACCAATTATCTACCAGGGCCGAGCCCAATGCAGATACCAGGTACAGGATACCGATCCAGAAAAGGGTCTTTTTTCGGCCAAATACTTCTGCCGGAATACCCCCAAACAAGGCTCCTATCACCGTTCCGATCAGGGCTATCGATACCGTAAGACCATGAGCCATCTCATCCAATGTCCACAAAAACTGAATCGACTGTTCCGCACCCGAAATCACGGCGGTATCAAACCCAAATAAAAAACCGCCGAGTGCGACGGTCACCGCATAATAAATGGTATGTCTGCTCAATGTATTATCTGTTTTATGGTTCTCGTCCCAAAACGGGAATCCCTAAAGATGCCCCCTCTTTTCCTTTATTCAAAATCATTCACTCAAAAAATACGGGGTACTATCGGCAATTTTTCCGGTTCACGATCCCTTTCTTTGGCAGGAACGATGCTTTATTCATCTTTGAACCGGTAAATAATTTTTCATAGCGGTAACAAAAAAAAGGCCTCCAGACGGGAGGCCTTTTTTTATTTCATGGACTTGTGGTCTCGCAGAAAATTTACGACCTGCTCCACATCTATTTTTTTGGCAATGATTTTCCGGTTCTTGTCCAGTATATAAACCTGTGGTGTACTCCGCACATTATACTCGGCCCTGAAATTACTCCTGCCATACGGATCGCCCAGATTGACCCAGTCCAGTCCCCGCTCCCTGATGTAGCTTTTCCATTTATTCACATCGGTGATGGTACATATCCCCACTACTTCGCCCCCTTCGGCCAGTATTTCGGAGTAGGCCTCCTGCAGCAGGGGTGTCTTTTTCTTACATACACCACAGTCCGGATCATAAAAATACAATACCAGATAGGACTGGTTCAACTGCTGAAACGGAAACGGGCGCATGGCCGTGTCCAGCAAGTTGAGTGCGGGTGCCGGATTGCCGAGCAGGTTGGGCTTGATAAAGGCCACCTCTTTTTGAATTTCCTTCTTTGCATCCTCTGTCACCCAATCTGCCAGTCCCGACAGGTAGTACCTTTCGGCCATATGTACGGTCACAGCATCCATCCCCATTATTTTCGATTCCTGATAGGTATTGAATAGCGTCACCAGCCAGTACCGGAATGCCTCTTTGTCATCCAGCACCTGCGCCATCCAGGCATCTACTTCCCGGATCACACTATCCGGATAGGGGACTACCAGTTCGTTGAAATATTTCATCACATACTCGTGTACCACGGGTGTTCGCATCAGCTCTGCCGGTTCAGGCACCAAGTCAAAATAATGATCCTTGTAATACCGGTACTGGGCTATACGTCGTTCTCCGTCCTCCATTTCATCATACACCGGCACCGTGATACCCCTCATAAGGCCCACAAACCGGCCAAAAAATGTCCCTTCATTGGCATCAATCAGGGAATCCCGGTAGGCGATCCCCTGTTCCGAAAGTTGCAGGATCTGGCCCCGCAAGGCAATGCTATCCGATCCGCTCAGTTTGCGCAGCGAGTCTGCCAGCAACCGTTGACCCCGCTGAATCTCTGTCATTTTCAGCTGAAAGTCCTTAAACCGTGCATTCTCTTCCGAACCGCTCACTTTCAGGGCATGATACCCCCCGTCGACGGTCGTTTCAAGTGAAAACACGGGTTCTGCCACCAGAAATTCAAAATAAAACGTAGGTGTGTACAGGAAATATACCCCGTTTGGCAACCGCTCATTCCCCGTCAGGCGAAGACGGTCTCTGTCATCAAACGCTAGTGTGTCCAGCACCAGACGTTGATTGCCAAAATGATACCCCACGATTGCCTGGCGATCTGCAATCCCTTTTACCACGATCGAAATATCATACGCCTGCCCCATGGCCAGGCCCGATAGCCAGGTAAGTACCAGGCCTACCATCCATTTCTTCTTTATCCTCATAACTTAACTACGTATATTTGTCATGCAAATTAAAAACCTCTGTAACAATCACACCCTCCACCTGTTTTTTTTACCATTTTTTGTCCCAATCCATTTTCTTGTAACACATGTTACCAACGGGTTTGAACAGCCTGCGTTACTTTGCTAAAAATTAAAACTAAAAAAGAACATGAATATTGAACAATTGATTTTAGACGGTGCTACCATCGTTGACGTACGTACGCCAGGTGAATTTGCTTTTGGTAATGCTCCCGGTAGCAAAAACATCCCCCTAAACGAAGTACCCCAACGACTCGAAGAGTTCCGCAATTTCAAAGCTCCTTTTGTACTTTGCTGCCAGAGTGGCAACCGAAGTGGCCAGGCTACTTCTTACCTTCAGGCTCAAGGCATCGAATGTTTCAATGCCGGCTCATGGTTTGATGTAAACTATGTGCTAAGCAAAAAAAGCGCATAATCAACCTTTCCTGACATGAGCCAACGATCCTTTGGAGAGATAATTAAAGGCGATAAACCCGTCCTTGTGGACTTTTCGGCCGAATGGTGTGGGCCTTGCAAAATGATGGCCCCCATCCTCACCGAGCTCAAGTCGTTGGTTGGCGACAAAGCCACTGTCCTCAAAATCGACGTGGATCGCAACCCGGCACTGGCTCAGGCCTATCGCATTCAGGGTGTACCTACCCTGATCGTTTTCAGAAAAGGTGAAATAATATGGAGGCAATCAGGCGTGGTACCTGCCCACAAGCTGGAGCAAATCCTCTCGCCACATTTCCTTCCACAAACTGCATAAGACGAGGGGCGTTCAGCCCCTTTTTTTATTTCCGCCTGATTTGGAGCGATAGCGGCTGGCTATCTGGACATTGTACACCCGTGCTCCCCACAGCACCCACACACTGCCCACGCCCGGGGCTATACAGCTGGCTTTTGGCCCTCTGTTACCCGCCTTGTCATTATCTTGCCGGAATGGACAAAACCAAACCAATCAGACGGGACTCGGCAAATACCCGTATTTTCGACGAACGCAGCCTGGAAACTGACTATCGAACCCTCAAACCCCTGCTAAAAAAAGGATGGCGGGTACTGGATGTAGGATGCGGCACCGGGGCAATCTCCCGCGATATAGCCGCATGCGTAGGGCCTTCCGGCTCGGTAACAGGCATCGACAATACCGAAAAATTTATCCTGTCCGGACGTGAATCCTACGGTGACGTACCTAACCTCGAGCTACAATCCATTGACTTGTTTGACTATGAGGCTGCCGAACCTTTCGATTTGGTCGTTTCGGCACGTGTCCTGCAATGGCTTCATAACCCCGCTGCAGCCATACAAAAAATGAAATCACTGCTACGACCGGGTGGCATCATCTCCATCCTGGACTATGACCATACTTCCCTGGAATGGGTGCCTGACCCGCCGGAAAGCATGAGGCAGTTCTACGCTGTTTTCCTGAAATGGCGCGCCGACGCAGGCATGGACAACCGAATGGCCGAAAACCTGCCTGCCTTACTAAAGGAGGCGGGATTTCAGTCCATAGAAAAAATCAATTCTGACGAACATTACCACCGCGGACGACCCGACTACCTGTCAAAGGCCGGCATATGGGCAAAGGTCGCAGGACTGAAACAGATCGTGGAGGAAGGCTACCTGCCTGAAACATTGCGGCTAAAAGCCATCGCCGACTATACAGAATGGGTAGACAAAACATCCGTCTCCATGACCATGAAACTCAACGACGTACGCGGCATCAAGGAAGTACAGGGTGACAATCAGAGCCGGGCATAAAAAAAGCCCGGCACAGCGGGCTTCCTTGTGATTGGTTTTTTGCTCAGGCAAGTGCCTTGGCCAGTGTCTCTCCGATATCGGCAGGTGACTTGGCCACGTGAATGCCACACTCACCCATAATTCGCATTTTAGCCTCAGCCGTATCGTCTTTCCCCCCGATTATAGCCCCTGCATGGCCCATACGTTTGCCTTTGGGGGCCGTCTGACCGGCTATAAACCCGACGACAGGTTTGGGATTTCCCTGCTCCCTGATCCAGTGGGCTGCCTCCGCTTCGTATTGCCCGCCGATCTCACCGATCATGACAATGGCTTCGGTTTCCGGGTCATTCATCAGCATTTGCACCGCTTCCTTGGTAGATGTCCCAATGATTGGGTCACCACCGATACCAATGGCGGTAGAAATACCAAGTCCTGCTTTTACTACCTGATCTGCTGCCTCATAGGTAAGGGTACCTGATTTTGAAACGATTCCTATATTTCCCTTTTTAAAGATAAAGCCGGGCATAATCCCTACTTTGGCTTCTCCCGGCGTGATTACGCCCGGACAGTTGGGGCCTATGAGCTGGGCTCCCCTGGCTTTGGCATAGGGCTTGGCCTGCATCATATCTTTGACCGGGATTCCTTCTGTAATGGTGATGATCACTTTGATCCCAGCGTCGGCTGCTTCCATGATCGCATCGGCAGCAAATGCCGGTGGCACAAATATGATGGACGTATCGGCACCGGTACTGTCAACGGCATCTTTTACCGTATTGAAAACCGGTAAACCAAGGTGTTGTTGGCCTCCCTTGCCAGGCGTTACTCCCCCCACCACGGGCGATCCGTATTCGATCATTTGCGAGGCGTGGAACGTACCTTCAGTACCTGTGAAGCCCTGAACGACTATCTTGGAATTTTTATTTACTAAAACACTCATGGGATCATTTATTTATGCCTGCAAAAATAGTAGATAATTGACGGCATCCAACCTTTGACCTTTATTTCCCTGTTTTTTATGCCGTCCTGTTGACCCCTGTCTTTAGTACCGTCCCGACAGACAAACAGGCCGTTGCTTAAGACTACGGCAGCAGATAGGTGTCAACAAACTCGCGGACACACCCTTCTCCCCCTTTCAGCGAGAGTACGACATCCACTTTGCTTTTGACCTTTGCCGCTCCATCGGCCGGACATGCCGTAAAACCGGCCTTTTCGATTATATCCAGGTCGTTGAGGTCGTCGCCGATAAACGCTACCTCCTGATACGATAACTTCAATTCGGCCAGCCATTCATCCAGCACCTCCAGTTTTGGCCGCTGACCGATGTAATAATAGTTCATGCCAAGCATCCTGGCCCGGGTATCTACCATGGCCGTGGACAGGCTATGACTGATGATCCCCACTTCAATGCCCTGTTTGATGGCCATCCGGATACCCAGCCCATCCCGGGCATGGAATTTTTTGAATTGCTCCCCCTTTTCGGTAATATAGATGCCACCGTCAGTCATGGTGCCGTCTACGTCGAGCACCAGTAATTTGATTTCCTTGCGTATATCCATCACACCATTTCCCTTCCGATGGCTTTGGCAATGGGCTGTAGCGTACCATACAGCGCACGGAACTCATCAAAATCCAACTGCTGAGAGGCATCTGATTTGGCGGTGGCCGGTGTCGGGTGGCTTTCGATCAAGAGCCCCTCCACTCCCATAGCCACGGATGCACGTGTGAGGTCAGCCACACCATAACGGTAGCCCATGGCATGGCTTGGGTCTACTACCACGGGCAGGTTGGTATATTCTTTCAGGTACGCAACACCGCAAAGGTCTAGCGTAAAACGTGTTTTGGTTTCAAATGTACGGATACCGCGTTCACACAGGATCACGTTCGGGTTGCCG
>JAOUOM010000526.1 GCA_029880385.1 Cyclobacteriaceae bacterium
GACCATCATGTCGCCCAATCCCGAAATCGGTCAAAACGTAAAAACTTCCATGCCCATGGTTGTGGCCGAAGAACTGGATGTAGACTGGAAAATGGTAACCGTAAAACAAGCCCGACTGGATACCGATGTGTTCACACGACAGGTAGCAGGTGGCAGCCAGTCCCTGCGCAGGGGATGGCAAAGTCTGCGAATGGCCGGCGGCACGGCACGACAAATGCTGCTCAATGCAGCCGCCCAAAAATGGCAGGTAGATCCCTCTACCCTTACGACTTCCGGCGGATTTATTTCCAATGCCAAAGGAGAAAAACTGGGCTATGGCGAAGTAGCCTCCCTCGCTGCTACCATGGAGGTGCCCGACGACATATCGCTTAAAGACCCCAAAGACTTTACGATTATCGGCAAAGACACACGAAACGTTGAGATAGATAATATCATTACCGGTAAACCACTCTACGGACTGGATACCAAACGCGAAGGCATGGTCTATGCCGTCATGTTACGACCCACTGCCTTTGGAATGAAGTTACAATCATATGACGACTCGGACGCAAGGGCCGTTACCGGTGTACAGGACGTGATCCGTGTAGGCGATAAAATAGCCGTTCTGGCCAATTCGACCTGGGCGGCCATGAAAGGAAAAAAAGCACTTAAAGCTGAGTGGAAAACCGACGGAAAGCTTGAGGACACAGCCTATCACGACCGTACCATGAATACCCTGCTCGACCAGCGTGCCAAAGAACCCAAGCGTATGGACGGGGATATTGATAGCCAGTTTGCCCAGGCCGACAAACGCATTGAACGAACGTATGAAGCACCGTTCCTCCCCCACAACACCCTGGAACCAATGAACTTTTTTGCCCATGTAATGGATGACAAAGTGGAATTGACAGGGCCTATCCAGACCCCGGAATGGACACGCACACGCGTGGCGGAACTTTTGGGGCGTGAAGCCAGTGAAATCACCATTGATCTGACCCGTATGGGCGGTGGTTTTGGCCGACGGTTATACGGGGATTTTGTATTGGAGGCTGCCGAAATTTCCTCCATTAGCAAAAAGCCGATTCAGCTAGTATTTTCAAGGGAAGACGACATGACCGCCGGAACCTACCGTCCTTCGTCCAAATATAAATTTACGGCAGCCCTGAAAGATGGAAAAATGTCTGCTTTCAAAGTCACCGGAACAGGTATCAACATGGACAATTCCGTCCGTGAAGACAACTGGCCGGCTTCTGCCATCGACCATTACCTGGCCGAATCGCACAATCTGGAGTCAAACATTACAACGGGAGCATGGCGTGCCCCTATCACCAATTTCCTTGCCTTTGCCGAACAGGCGTTTATTGATGAGGTTGCCAATGAATTGGGCCAGGATCCCGTGCAATTCAGGCTTGACCTGTTTGAACGTGCCCTTAACAATCCGGTCGGTAAACTCGACTATGAGCCTGCCAAATTTATAGGTGTTATCAAGCTGGCAGCCGAAAAAGGAAACTGGGGTGAAAAAGAAGCAGGCGTCTACAAAGGGTTTAGTGCCTATTATGCCCACAATACCTATGTGGCCGAAGTAGCCGATGTAATCATGGACAATGGCAAACCTACCGTCAAAAAAATGACGGTAGCCGTTGATTGCGGCATCGTAATCAATCCCATTGCAGCCATCAACCAGGCACAAGGCGGGGTAATTGACGGGATTGGCCATGCCATGTATGGCGATTTTACTTTTTCCAACGGCCAGCCGAGTGCCAGCAATTTTGACAATTACCGGCTGATCCGCATGAAGGAAGTCCCACAGGTAGATGTGCATTTCGTGAAAAGCTACAATGACCCTACCGGGCTGGGTGAACCTACACTGCCACCGGCAGGAGGTGCCGTTGCCAATGCGATTTTTGCAGCCACTGGCAAACGACTTTACAAACAGCCCTTTATCCGACAGGATATTGTGCTGGGATAAAAAAATTACCAATTTTCAACCTTACAAAAAGCCATTCGGGTTCCGGATGGTTTTTTGCTTTGGGTTACCCCATCTGCAACTATTTGCTCTATTTTTTCTTAATGAATTTGGGTAGTGGACAAGTTCATTGCATCTTGCTTTTGATAGCAATGAAAAACAAACGAACGATAATCTTTGCCTGCATGCTGGCCCTCGTATCGTGCCGGAAGACTAGTCCTGTGGATATTCGGGTTGCATCGGCAGCCAATGTCCAACAGGCTATGGAAGAAATTGCCCGTTCGTTTGAAGCTGAAACCGGATGGAAAGCTGGCATCATACCCGGATCCTCCGGAAAGCTGACAGCTCAAATTGAGCAGGGGGCACCCTATGACGTGTTTGTTTCCGCAGATACCCTGTACCCAAATGCCCTCCACGCCATGCAGCGTACCATCGGGTCTCCTGTGACCTATGCCCATGGTACGCTGGTGTTATGGTGGCGTGACAGTAGCCTGCAGATGGACTATAGCCGTTTGGCCGACGCACAAATTTCCCACATTGCCCTGCCCAACCCTAAAACAGCACCCTATGGAAGGGCTGCATTACAGGCTTTGGAAAAATCAGGGTACCTCTCTGCCCTCGCACCCAGGCTGATCTACGGTGAAAGTGT
>JAOUOM010000527.1 GCA_029880385.1 Cyclobacteriaceae bacterium
TTCCTTATTTAACGTGTAAAATGCTCCTTGATCAGGTTCTGCTACGTCCGCACAATTGATTCTACTAATTTTGAACTGTTATACATTTCGATATCAGGAGAATGCGGAAGCAAAACGAGATGTGTACAGTCACAGCGTAAAAAATTAAGCGAGTAAGTATACATAATGAAAAAAGAGCCAGGAATATTTCCCGGCTTTTTTTGTTTGTAAATGCAGGGAGTGTTTTTTGTTTTGCATTTTTCGCAAAAAGCAGGTGCCCCAACGTGAAATTTCCTGATTTTATGCTCATTGACTTCTGATAGTCAGGGAAATTCTCAAATAACACGTTTGCCCCATTTCCCTCCTCATTTTGCCGTTTTCAATTTTTTCCATGGCTTCCCAACTTTGGCATGTACCAAAACCAAAAACCATGAACCTTTCACAAAGAAATTCCAGTATCCTACGGATCATCCTGTCAACACTTTGGATCGTCCTGTTGCTTTTCATGCTACGCTATTACCCGCAGATAAAAACCGGCTCCCCTACGCGGGACTCACGTTTTTTTAATTTAAGTCAAATAAATGTAAATTGAATTTTAACCATATCGTCATGAAATACATTTCAACCTTTATCGCCTGTATGGTATACCTGAGCAGTCAGTCGCAAAATTACCTGGATATTATTCGGTTTGATTTTGACTATACGATTCCGCAAACGTTTGAAGACACAACCACAAAATCCGTCTTTCATGAAATGACACTGGATGCCACCCTGCCCATTGTGATCAATCAGGGGTTGTCCATCCTGACAGGGTTCAACACCGAGCGCGTCAATGTGACCCCCTTTTCTGCCAACTCAACCCCGGAGAATGTCTATGGCATCATGCTCAAAGCCGGAATAAACAAGGTGTTTTCGGAGCGGTGGTCCGGCACGTATCTGATATTGCCCAAACTATCTTCTGACCTGAGTAGTACAGGGAAAAATGACCGTCAGCTAGGTGCGCTGGCCCTGATGAAACTCAGCCAGTCGCCAACAAAGAACCTGAAGTTCGGGATGTATGTTAATTCCGATTTATTTGGCCCGATGATCGTACCCCTGTTCGGCTATTACCAATTGAAAAACAACCTGGAAATAAATTTCACCATTCCGATGAATGCCGACATCAATGTGCGGGTATCCGACCAGACAAAAATCGGATTTCGATTTAACGGAACAAACAAAAGCTATCACTTGAATGTAAATCCCGATCAATACCTGGTGAAAGTAAACAATGAAATCGGTCCCTACCTACAGGTAGCCACAGGCCGGATAAACTTCCTTGTGAACCCCGGCTATTCAGTGGGCAGGAGTTTCAAAACCTTTGGCATAGGCGATGAGGTCAAATATGCCATTTCCCTGATCCGTCCCGGCGATGTACGACAGCAACTAAACACGAAATTTGGCGACGGATTGTTTGTGAAATCCTCCATCATCTACCGGTTTGACCTTACTAACTAATTTTTCTGATTCAATAACCAAAACCTATCAACCATGTTTGAAGTACTTCAAGAAATTGACCAAATCCGGCTGAATTTCAGTAATGACGGCCAACTCCTGTTAAACCTGACCATTGCATTCATCATGTTTGGTGTGGCACTGGAACTACGGATGGAGGATTTTACACGACTTTTCAACAACCCGAAACCAGCCCTTGTCGGCATAGTTTCACAATTCCTGCTCATGCCCTTCCTTACATTTACCATCGCGATCTCACTAAGCCACTACATTACGCCTACGGTGGGTTTGGGTATGATACTGGTGGCAGCCTGTCCCGGTGGCAATATTTCAAATTTCATTAGTGCATTGGCAAAAGGTAATATTGCCCTGTCTGTAAGCCTAACGGCATTTTCAAGTTTGGGTGGAATCATCCTCACGCCTTTCAATTTTGCATTCTGGGGCAATTTGTTTATCCGTGCCTACAACAATCCGGCAGCTTCGGGCCTGTTACGCCCTCTTGACATTGATGCCCTCAACGTATTGCAAACCATTGTGATTATTTTGGGCATCCCGCTGGTGCTGGGTGTTTTGTTCAATGCCAAATTCCCGAAAACCACTCAAAAGATAGTGGTAACCATCAAACGCATATCCATCCTGGCATTTTTTGCTATGGTAGTCATCATTTTCAGCAAAAACTATGAATACTTCATTCTGTACATCTGGTACATATTTGTGCTGGTACTGATCCATAACGGACTAGCCCTGTCCATCGGTTACCTTGCAGGCAAATTAGCCCGGCTGGATAACAGGGACTGTAAGACTATTTCGATCGAAACGGGTATTCAAAATTCGGGTCTGGCACTGGCCCTGTTGTTTAATCCAAGAATATTCCCCCAGGACATGGCCATTGGAGGTATGGCGTTTATTGCCGGATGGTGGGGAATATGGCACATCTTGTCAGGAATGACCATTGCCGGGCTTTGGTCGGGATTTAAGCTGAAGACGGCCAACGAATAGGGCACCTGCTGTCGGCTCCGGGTATTGGCATAACGGACTAAAAAGAGGGCCTTTTTATGGGAAATTAAAAAACCGATCCTGTTGATTATCCTTCGGATTCCCATAGAAAGCCCCTAAT
>JAOUOM010000529.1 GCA_029880385.1 Cyclobacteriaceae bacterium
GCAAATTGATGAATCAAAGAATACAGCCAATATTGTGCTGGATGCCGTTATGAAATGGGACTTTACCGATAACTGGAGTATATGGTTTGGCCAGACCAAACTGCCCGGCAACCGGGAACGCGTGATTTCTTCACAGAAATTGCAATTTGTAGACCGTAGCCTCGTCAATTCCAGGTTCAACCTTGACCGGGACCTAGGTGTCCAGTTACACCACACCAGTAAGACAGGCGGTATGGTATGGAATCAGGCAATTGCCGTATCAATGGGTGAAGGACGGAACATTACCGAGCCAAATCCGGGTGGAGGCTATGAATTTACCGGACGCATCGAGTTTCTTCCTTTTGGTGACTTCTCCGGCGGCGGTGATTATTTTGGCTCTGACCTGAAGCGGGAAAATACCCCGAAACTCTCGATTGGTGTAAGTGGCGACATGAACTATAATTCTACGCGGGTTAATGGTAACCTGGGTAAATTTTTGATTGATTCGGTTGGCGACTATGTCACCAATGACCTGGGCTCCGTTTTTGCCGATATGATGTTTAAATACAAAGGTTTTTCGGCTATGTCGGAATATGCCTATCGAACTACGTTAAATGCTAATAATGGCTTTGGCACGGGAACAGGTTTTGTGTTTCAGGCAGGCTACCTGCTTCCTTCAAACTGGGAGCTTGCTGCCCGGTATACGGACATCCAAAAGGCGACGGGCTCTGCGCTCAAAGAGCAGACCGAATATACCCTTGGCCTGTCACGGTATGTTGTGGGCCATAACCTGAAGGTGCAGACGGATATTTCATATGATGACTTTGCCGCTTCGGACAATCAGTGGATGTTCCGCTTCCAAACTGAATTGGCATTTTAAGAATCAGACTGGCAGTAGCCGGTGACAATGGGGACTAGCATGTCCCCTTTTTTTATGCCATCAGTTCATGAATGGCCAGCCAGGCCATCAGTCCCATGCCCGTTTTCAGGGCTTCCTCGTCAATATCGAACGTGGGGGTGTGAACGCCCGATACAATGCCCCGTGTTTCATTGCGGGTGCCCAGGCGATAAAAACAGGCATCAGTATGATGCGAATAGAAGGCAAAATCCTCGGCAGCCATCCACAGGTCTAAGTCCACCACGTTTTCCTTTCCCATATAGTCGGCGGCTGCTTTTATATTGGACAGGGTATAGGCTTCATGATTGGCAAGAAATGGATAGCCCCGGTGAATATCCACGATACATTCGCCACCCATCGAACGGGCAATACCCGAGGCAATTTCTGTTACGTGATTAAGGGCTTCTTCTCGCCACTTCTCATCAAACGTGCGGAAAGTCCCTTCAATTTTCACTTCGGAAGGGATTACGTTGGTGGCACCTTCCCCAATAATTTTGCCAAAAGACAATACCGAGGGGATTTTGGGACTTGCTTTGCGGCTGACTACCTGCTGAAGGGCCAGGATGATCTGGCTGGCAATTACAATCGGATCTACGAGCATTTCGGGCATGGCGGCATGGCCACCTTTTCCTTTGACGGTCAAATAGATTTCATCGGCACTGGCCATGTACTTGCCCGGACGAAAGCCTACTGTCCCTACGGGTAAAAAGGGCATGACATGCTGGCCCAATATCCGTTGAGGCGTCGGGTTTTCCAAAATACCTTCGTTGATCATCAGGGATGCGCCACCGGGTACTTTTTCCTCTCCTGGCTGAAAAATGATTTTGATTTGACCATCAAATGAATCGCGTAGCTGGTTCAATATTTTCACGGCCCCCAGCAGGCTGGCAGTATGTACATCATGTCCGCATGCATGCATTACACCTTCGTTTTTCGAACGGTAGGGTACCTGGTTGGCTTCCTGTATGGGCAGTGCGTCCATATCGGCACGAAGGGCGATGGTTTTGCCGGGTTTTTTTCCATTTATCAAAAAGGTGAGGCCAGTTCCCGCAATGGATTGGCAGTCATGAATGCCGATTTTTTCCAATGTTTGACGGACAAAAGCGGACGTTTCATGTTCTTCGAAAGAGAGCTCCGGGTGTGCATGAAGGTGATGCCGTATTGCCTGGATTTCCGTAAAATATGTTTCGGCAAGTTGCTTGACCCTGGCGATCAGGTGATTAGTTTCCATTACTGGTGATTCGGATTTTTTCAGGGAGCAACAAGGCTTGGGGAAAATAATATTTCAGTGATTCATACACCCGGTTGGCCTCCAGCCTGTCCACAAACCTTCCAGCCTTGACCCGATAGGTCGGTTGGTAATAATTGAGTTCAGGATGAAGAGAGGGGTAAAGTTGGTAAAGCGTGTCGCGTGCCATTTCGGCCGCATAGCGACTATTGCCACGGTAAACCTGGATGGTGTACCCATCCACGAGTTTGTGTTGGTTTTGTTGGTCGATGATCCGGTTGATGCTGTCGAGTTCGTGAGCCAAATGGCTTTTGAAGGAAACAGGTGTATTGGTTGAACGTGCGGGATCTGTTATCGTGGCCGGTGTATCTGCAGGACGATGGACGCTGAGGTCTTCGTCGTAGGCAGGCACGGAAGTTGAAAGCTGGGTCGTACGACAACCATAGGCAAGTATAGCAAACAGGATCAGGATTCGATA
>JAOUOM010000528.1 GCA_029880385.1 Cyclobacteriaceae bacterium
TCAGTCACATCAATAGTCCAATCCACGTGGGGAAAACGGCAATTTTCAAATCAGATGTTGAAGTTTATCACGGAGTGAATTTGCTTCTAATGCGTCCAAAGCCATTCTTGGATAAAACGTATTTTGAACACTACCTCAAATATTTGTATCAAAATGGCTATTGGAAAGGGCTTTGTAAGCAATCCGTAAATCAGGCAAGTGTAAATCAGCAAGACATAAATAAAGTTGATATCGCTTACCCCAAATCTCTCCCCGAACAACAACGCATAGTTTCCATCTTGGATAAAGCCTTTTCGGCTATTGAGCAAAGTCGAAATAATGCCGAACAAAACCTCAAAAACGCCAAAGAACTGTTTGAAAGCTATTTACAGGGGGTGCTTGAGAAGAAGGGTGAGGGGTGGGAAGGGAAAACCCTTGGTGAAATAGCTTTTGTAAAAAGTGGTGGCACGCCATTAAGACACAAAACTGAATATTGGAGTGGAGATATTGCTTGGTATTCATCGGGCGAGTTAAACAATCTTTATACAAAAAATCCTGAAAGACATATCAATAAATTGGCCATTGATAACTCCAATGCTAAATTATTTCCAAAGGGCTCATTGCTGATTGGAATGTATGATACAGCAGCCTTGAAAATGTCTATATTAGACAGAGAAGGGACTTTTAACCAAGCGATTGCAGGCGTAAAACCAAATCCCAAGATTGATTTAATTTTCATACTTCACTCAATCAATGCCATAAAACCTGAAATATTGAATCTTAGACGTGGTGTTCGTCAGAAGAATTTGAGTTTAGAGAAAATTAAAAACATTCCAGTTGCAATTCCACCACTCAAAGACCAACAAGCCATCGTCAGCCAATTAGATGCCCTGCGGGCCGAAACGCAAAAGCTGGAAGCCATCTACCGGCAGAAACTCGCCGGGCTGGAAGAACTGAAAAAATCCATCCTGCAAAAGGCCTTCAATGGCGGGCTTACCGGTAGCGAACTAGCCGAACCCATGAGGGAATTGGAAACTAAAAAAGCGGTGGCCGTATGAGTAAAGATTTGACCAATTCGATCCTTGATCGAAAGAATATTCTGAACAATAACCTGGCGATTCAGGAAGTATATGAGCAGGTAGGTTTTTTCGGGATCCGGTTTGACGGAAAATACCGGTATACCAGGCAGCAGCTAGCCCAATACTTTGAGGTCGACATCAGAACCATAGAGCGGGTGGTGGAGAATAACCGGACAGAGCTTGAGCAAAGTGGCTATGAAATAATTACCGGCAGTCGACTCAGGCTGTTCAAAGAAGAAATTTCCGCGTACTTGCATCAGATACGGCAAAGTGCGGATGTCTCCGACATCCATGTCGGAGACATATTGCAACGCTATGAAAATGAGCTGGATAGCTGGACCAAAGCACCACAACTTTCGGTATTCACCTACAAAGCCTTTCTCAATGTAGGGATGCTACTTACCGGATCAGAAATAGCACAGAAACTCAGAAGTGCGATTCTGGATATCGTGATCGATGTACTTAACAAAAAACTTGGAGGTAAAACCAAGTACATCAACCAAAGAGAGGAGGAATTTCTCCCAAGCGCAATCCGGGAATACAACTACAGGCAGGAGTTTACCAATGCACTGGATCACTACATCGTAGAAAATAGGTTTAAATACGGCCAGCTTACTGACAAAATATACAAAAGCATCTTCAAAGAAAATGCCAAAGAATACCGCCAGATACTGCGGTTAAATGCAAAGGAAAGCGTACGTAGCACGATGTACGCTGAAGTGCTCGACTTGATAGCAGGGTACGAAAACGGATTTGCCCAATACCTTAAAAATGAACACGAGAAGCTAGGCAGGAAACTGAGCCTGTCGGAGGCTCATGGTTTGTTTAAAAACTATGAAGGTATAACAGAGTCTACCCTCGTGCCCCTACGAGAAAAAGCACGCAGTTTGATGGCAAGCAGGGACCTGGCATTTCGGGAGGCCCTTCACGAAAAGCTGAAAAATTACATTAATGAAGTAAATTCTGAAGATTTTGAGAAATTCCTGGGCGAGCGGAGTATGGATTTGGAGAAGCGGCTGGAAGACAATAAAGACGTATTCAAACGCCTGAAAGATCGCTGAATATGGAACTAAACTATTTTACAGCGGAATATGCCCTGCGGATACATGACAAAATCATCGGGATTTCAGGAGGCCGGGAAGGCACGAAGGATTTCGGAAATATCGACAGTCCGTTAAATCATATACAAAACGACGATTATTACCCGACGTTCGAAGAAAAGCTGACCCATTTGGTTTTCTCATTCAATAAGTTCCATGCATTTATTGACGGAAACAAGCGTACTTCCATCGCCATGGGTGCTTTTTTTCTTGAAGTAAATGGTTTGGGTTCCCTGGTTGACAAGTTTATCATTGAAATGGAAAATATTGCAGTGACTGTAGCTGACAATATCATTGATAAAGAATTGTTATTGGAAATAATTACTTCAATTGTTCACGAACCCGATTATAATGAGGAACTTAAGCTGAAAATAGTCCATGCATTGATACAGGTAAACCCCGAAATCGAACCATTGACTATTGGT
>JAOUOM010000530.1 GCA_029880385.1 Cyclobacteriaceae bacterium
ACGGGTGAAAAGGCTCTTTCGGCAGTGGTGGCCATGGATACGGTTGATATCGTCCTGACAGCCCTGGTGGGCTATGCAGGGTTGTTGCCAACACTCGAAGCAATACGCTATAAAAAGCCCATTGCCCTGGCGAATAAAGAAACGCTGGTAGTGGCCGGGGAACTGGTAACGCGGCTGGCCCGGGAAAACGGGGTAAACCTATACCCGGTAGACTCGGAACATTCGGCGATATTTCAATGCCTGGTAGGCGAATTTCATAACCCCATCGAAAAAATCCTCTTGACGGCCTCCGGTGGCCCCTTTCGGGGCATGACAAGACAACAACTGGAAACTGTCACACGCGAACAGGCCCTGAAACATCCCAACTGGGAGATGGGTGCCAAAATCACCATTGATTCGGCAACTTTGATGAACAAGGGACTGGAGGTGATCGAAGCGAAATGGTTGTTTAACTTACAGCCCGAACAAATTGAGGTGGTGGTTCATCCCCAATCCATCATCCATTCGATGGTGCAGTTTGAAGATGGGTCAATCAAAGCGCAACTGGGACTACCTGATATGCGTATTCCCATACAGTTTGCCTTGAGCTATCCCGACAGGATTGCGGCTGATTACCCCCGCTTTGATGTGCGGAACTTTCCGTCCCTCACCTTTGAGCAACCCGATACCGATACCTTTCGTAACTTAGCACTCGCATACGAGGTATTGAAGTCTGGTGGAAATCATGCTTGCATACTCAATGCAGCCAATGAGGTGGCTGTTGAGGAATTTTTAAAGGGAAACCTTGGTTTTCTTGGCATATCGGCGTGTATAGAGCATAGCCTTGGAAAAGTAGAATTTATAAAAAACCCGACGCTGGAGGATTTGATCCAGACAGATAAAGAAACACGAATTTTAGCGAAAGAATTTATTAAATAATGGAAGGAATAGTCATGACAGCCCAGCTCTTGCTGGGATTATCAATTTTAGTTGGATTGCACGAGCTGGGGCATTTATTGGCCGCCAAGGCATTTGGGATGCGGGTTGAAAAATATTCGATCGGTTTCCCTCCCAAAGTATGGGGCCGGAAATTTGGCGAAACAGAATATTCCATCGGCATGATACCCCTGGGTGGATTTGTGAAAATATCGGGTATGATCGATGAATCACTTGATGTGAAAACCATGGGTGAAGAACCACAGCCATGGGAGTTCAGGGCAAAGCCGGCGTGGCAACGCCTCATTGTCATGATGGGCGGTATCATCGTGAATGTAATCACGGGAATCGTCGTTTTCATCATTCTTACCTATTCGCAGGGCGAAACGTACATTTCAAAATCAGAAATCAACAAATATGGTATCGTCGCCCAGGATCTGGGGCTTCAGTTGGGTTTTCAGACAGGCGACCGGATCGTAAATATCAACGGAGCAGATTATGACAAATTTACGGATCTGGTTTCCGGCGATGTGATTTTAAGCTCTGACGGCTATTATACCGTGGAGCGTGACGGACAGCAGATCCGCATTGATATCCCCAATGATTTTATCAATAATTTTTCTGATCGGGACAACCGTCCCGCCTTTATCTTTTATCGTTCGCCATTCGAAGTGGGCAGGGTAGCCGCAGGCAGCAATGCCGACAAGGCAGGCATAAAGACCGGTGACCGGTTTGAATCGCTTGACGGAAATCCAATCACCTTTTTTGACGAGTTTGCTGCCCATTTGCAAGCCAACAAGGGAAAAAGCATCCAGGCTGTGGTGCAGCGTGAGGGGGCTTCTGTGAAGCTTGCCATAGAGGTGACGGAAGAGGGAACCATTGGGTTTGCTGTAAATGAGCTGATCGAACGCACACATGTCGATTACAGCCTGGGGCAAAGCATCTCACTGGGTTCTGTACAGGCCTTCAACGTGGTATGGGTCAATATCAAGGCTTTTCGTAAAATGTTTTCAGGGGATGCATCGCCTTCCAAATCACTTTCCGGTCCTATTGGGATTGCCAAGTTTTTTGGCGGCACCTGGGACTGGCTCAATTTCTGGTATATTGTCGGCCTGTTGTCTATGGTGCTGGCATTTATGAATTTCCTCCCCATCCCTGCATTGGACGGTGGGCATGTGGTATTCCTGACCTGGGAAATGGTCTCGGGACGCAAGCCATCTGACAAATTTCTTGAAAATGCGCAAAAAGTGGGCATGATCCTTTTGCTTGCCATTATGGCCTATGCCATCATCAATGACATCAGTAAGTTTGATTTTTTCTAAAATTTAAACCCTTCCTCATTTATTTTATCGTCACCAATCGGCGGGCCAGTTCGGTATATTTCGAACTCTACCCGCCGGTTGATGGCTTTGTCGGCATTGGTTTTTTCTTCTACAATGGGCTGGGAGCTTCCATAGCCTTCATATTCCACGCGGCTTTCGTGGATGCCGGCAAATACGACGATGTAATCCCGGATGTTTTTTGCCCGTTCTTGCGAGAGCTGTAGGTTTACTTCGTTCGATCCGTCTGAGTCTGTGTGCCCGGCAATACGAAGTTTAAAATCCAGGTTGTCGTACAGAAAATTCACGATCTTGTTGAGGTCGGCGTACATACCCATTTT
>JAOUOM010000531.1 GCA_029880385.1 Cyclobacteriaceae bacterium
AAATGGCGTGATACGTCAAGCATGCTGCCTCGGTATCCGTACAAGGGATAATCCCGAACGGATCCTGTAGCCAGCACAGCCGTCTGGCCTGTTCCATTACCGACAGGCAGGGCCTGGCGTAATGTCTGGATGCCACGAAAGATACCCTCCGGCTGGTTGGCCGTAAGCAGCACTCCTTCGGTGGCAATAGTGAGTGAGTAGCCTTCATTTCCCAGCGCTTCGTCAGCGGCTATGGCCAGGTATAGGTGGCCGTCGGCAGGTGCTTCGGCAGAAACCTCTACCGTAGGGGTGAAGCCCGTGGCAGACGTAAGCTGCCCAGCCAAAAACTGCCCGATGGCATTGAGGCTTTCATCCTGTACGTAGATGCTTGTTTTTTCGGTAAATGTAAAAGCCCCGCCCGTGGATGTGACCGATACCGGCATGGGAATAAAATTGGAAGCCGCCAGGTCGGTAGGAGGCTGGGTTTCGGTACATGATACCACAGATGTCAGGGCAAAGGCCAGTAACACCAGGCTTAAATGACCAGAAAGAGTGTGTTTTTTCATTTGTATTTAGATGTTTCTATGTTGTACATTTCATTCTGACATCTCCACATTTCATCGGGTGGAAATAATAGAATGTGCCTTTTCATAAGGGCAGACTATTTGGGGTTAAAATTAGGAAAAACCTGACGATTGCCACCAGTTTTGCCGGAAGTCTTGATGAGTGGTTATCTAACCGGGGTTTCAAAAAGGATAACCAGCCAGGCTTGGCGATAGTAGTCGCGCCATGTCCGTTTTTGGTTTGACGCCTATCCTGTCATCGCCCAATCAGGCAAAGAACCTGCCCGTCATTTACCGTAGGTGGAAAGCAATGGCATAAAAACCAGGAAGCACTGTAAATTTCACTCTGTAAAACATCTCTATCAGTCATGCGACAGACGGTTTCATCTTTTCTCCAGGCCTTTGCCCTGCTGTTTTTTCTTTTTATATCAGGATGTAATTCCCTTCGGGAATATGACATCATCCTGGTGAATGGTACCGTGCACGACGGTAGCGGGGGGGAACCCTATCTGGCAGATATTGGCATTATGGAGGGCGAAATTGTTACCATTGGTGACCTGAAAGAAGCCCGTACTTCCCGACGGATCGATGTGGAAGGAAAAATTGTATCGCCCGGCTTCATTGACCTTCACGTACACCTTGATCCCATTTTGGAATTGCCTGATTGCGAAAGTCATTTGCGCCAGGGAGTTACTACGGCACTCGGCGGACCAGATGGAGGAGGCCCCTGGCCTTTTGGTAGTTATCTGGATACATTGCAGCTACTGGGTGTAGGAATGAATGTAGCCTATCTGGTGGGGCATAATGTGGTTCGTAAAAACGCAATGGGGATGGACAACCGGCCTCCAACCGCCGACGAACTTACCAAAATGAAACAACAGGTGGAGCAGGCCATGCAAGCGGGTGCTTTTGGCATTTCCACCGGATTGAAATACCTGCCGGGGGCATTTTCCGGTATTTCGGAGGTGATCGAACTTTCAAAAGTAGCAGCCAGGAACGGGGGTATTTATACATCACACCTGCGCGACGAAGGACTTGGCTTACTGGATGCCGTACAGGAGGCTATCCTGATTAGCCGTGAAGCAGATATACCGGTCATTCTCACCCATCATAAGGTGATTGGTAAACCCATGTGGGGAACCAGCTCGCGTACCCTTGCCATGGTAGATTCGGCCAGGGCGCAGGGCCTGGATATTAAAATGGATCAATACCCCTACAATGCCAGTTATACCAGTATTTCGGTGCTTATACCCAGCTGGGCAGGAGCCGGGGGGCCAGATGCCTTCCGTGAGCGGATCAGCGATCCGGCCCTACGCGACAGCATCCGGGCCGGAATTGTCTTCAACATCCTCAATGACAGGGGGGGCGATGACCTGAAACGTGTACAGTTTGCACGGGTAGCCTGGCAGCCCGAGCTCGAAGGCCTGACACTGGAAGACTGGGCGGTAATGGAAGGCCTGGAGCCTACCGTGGAAAATGGGGCCGACCTGGTGATAGAAGCACAGCTTCGGGGTGGGGCATCCTGTATTTTTCATGCCATGGACGAACGGGATGTAGAAAATATCATGCAACACCCCCAAACGATGATTGCCTCCGACGGGCGGCTTGTCCGGCCAGGAATGGGACATCCTCATCCCCGGTGGTATGGTACCTTTCCGAGGGTCTTTGCTCTATATGTAAGGGAACGCGGTATTTTGTCGGTTGAGGAAGCTATTTACAAAATGACCGGACTACCGGCTGCCAGCCTGGGCCTTACGGACAGGGGATTGATCAGGGAAGGGATGAAGGCAGATATCGTGGTTTTTGATCCTGAAACCATCGCAGATCAGGCCACTTTTACCGATCCGCACCAGTACCCTGTCGGTATCTTTTATGTAGTGGTAAATGGAAAACTTGCCCTGGACGAGGGACGTTTTGTCGATGCGAGAGCCGGGGAAATATTGAGAAAACCAAAATAACCAGCACTCCTGTACTGCCACCAGTTGTTCGTATATGGACAGGATTGAGGTGAAACCGGACAGTTTTTATTT
>JAOUOM010000031.1 GCA_029880385.1 Cyclobacteriaceae bacterium
CGTCCATCCTGTACCACACCCCTGGGATTGGCATCGAGGTAACCGATAAACGGATCCATCATCCAAAATTCGATGTACTCAATGTTATTTTTATCAAAATCCACTTCGGTCGTATTGGATCGGGTGATACCGCCCCAGTTAGCTTCCGGGTCTGGCAACAATCCATCCGGACGCAGGTCCGGGCTGTAATTGTACGGGCCTCTTTCTTCGGGAAAATAGGCAATGTCAAAAACCTGTTCATTGGTCGTGACAAGGGTCCGGTCTTGCTGTTGGTGGATGTCCTGTGGCAATACCAGTTTGACGTAGTGGTTATCCAGGTCATCTTCGGTCAGGTTTTTCGGGAAACTTCCCCCTATGGCCCGATAAAATACGCTGTTGTCAACGGTGTACCACGCAATTTTTGCGCGCTTATAGTTTAAGCCCAACGGACTTCCTGAACTGCCCGACATATCAAAAAAATTGTATGGGTTTTGAGGTGTGGTAGCCAGGTTCCAGGCCTGCCATCCCCCAATATTTACCGGTGTAATGGCACTTTCAAAATCATCGATATAGGAAGTCCCCTTTCCTTCCACAATATTTGATGTGCCGGGTATGAGCTGGGCAAATTCAGCACTAAATGTGATGGTTGATGTTTCCTTTGTCGAGATCAGTGGCAGGGCATCCACCATTTTGGTCAGAAAGCGTGAATCCTGCTGATAATTAATATTAAACCCATATTTTGTGTTTTTTGTGGGCTCATCCCCAATCCGGTAGCGGGTGATCCCTCCAGGCCTTTCATTCACGTGCAGGACGGTAGCCCCCAGGCTGATATTGTCATTGACGATATAATCAAACTGAGCCCCGGTGAGCCAGCGGGTCTGAAAATTAAACAAATCTGCTTTTTCGTATGAAATCTGGATGTTTTTGCCTGATTTCATAATCCCTTCATTCAGGATTCTGACCCGCCCAAGGTTATAGTCGACGGTGTAATCCAGCCCTTCGGTAAGGGGTGTGCTCCCTGCCATCACTACGACGGAATTGGGTTCGACCGAAAAAGCCGGAAGGGCAATTTCGGATGAAGATCCGCCACTAAATTTTCCTACAATAAAATACTTGTTTTTTGCTGCCACCAACTCGGCATCGGCACGTGTGGTTCGGTACAGGGTGTCATACACATACTTCTCAATCAGCGAAGTTTCCGTAGGGTCAAAACGGCTTTTGAGTGTCGATCCGAACGGTTCCAGGACAGGGAAGATAATGTTGCCATTCCGCACATCCACAGTGACCCCCTCGATAAAATCAAAATTTCCGTCGCGCTGACGGTCATTGTTCCGGTTTAACTGATCCAGTCCCAGCAATTCAATTAGTGGCTTGTCCTTGGTGAGTTTCCCCTCATGGAGCGATGGGTTGTCTATCCCTGTACGGTCGTCGCGATAATGGACACGAAGCGTAAACCCTTCGCGTGAAACCTGCCCGGAATTGAGGTTGTAGATATTTTTCATCATCAGGTCCCAGGTTGGCACACGGGTATTGATCTTGTTAGGCCTGAGCATTTTCAGGTAAATAAGCTTGTCGTCGGGCAATCCCTGGTAATCTTCGGTAAGCTCCCCGACCTTATACACACGTCCATTGTATGTGTATTCAAAAGAAACGGCCAACACTTCATCGTTTTGAAGCTTTCGCAACAAGGTAATGAAGCCCAATTCACGATTGAACTGATACTCGGTCAAATCCAGTTTGCGGGCCGTGGTTGTTTTAACATAATCGGTCGATTCGACCATCCCAAACTGGTTGTCCAACAGCTTATTCAATTCATTGGGATCCCGCAGTGCACTGATGGCACGTATCCGTTCATACAAGTCGTTGGCCTGATTGGAGGTAGGGCCCGGTACGCGGCTTCCAATCAATGGATTATTAACACGTGTTCCTTCACCCATGTCCATAAAAGCCACAAAACTCCGGGTAGTCCGGGTATCGTTGTTTCGGTTTACAACGTAGACTTCCAAACGGGTAATATTGATGCCCGATGTGACCTGCGGCAAGTTGCTCAGCCATTTGCCCGGCTCAATCCCATAGTTTTCCCGGAAAAAATGGCCCAGGAAGAAATGGCGATTTTCGTCATAATTATGGGCGCGAAGCTCAAACTGCTGTTCATCCACACCGTTTTGTATGTTGATCACTTCGTTTCGTCCGCGCTGCCGCGACGTGATACCGGTGACATACAGGCGGCCAAACTGTAATTGTGTTTTAATTCCGAACAGGGACTGCGCACCGGAGATCAGGCTGTTGGAAACCGGCATACTCACGTTACCGATTTCGATCTTTTTTATAATATCCTCTTCATATCCGGTATAGTCCACTTTCATATCATTTTGAAAGTCGAAGCTGTTGTTATTGTCAAAATTGAAATTGACGGCCATTTTTTCACCAATTTTACCGACCACATTGGTGCTTATCTGCATATTGAAATTGAATCCACCGTTTCGTCGCTGCCGTACAGGCACCTGCGGATTGTCGATGTACTGGAACATTCCACCAAAATCCAGGTTAACAAACCCGGTCGGCTGGATATCGACATATGAGCCACCAAAAATCCTGTCAAACACGGGGCTGATGTATAGTTTTGGCAATAATTGCCTCCCGCTTACGGCACTTTCGCCATCAAGGCCGATGGATTGCTCCCGCCAGTATTCCTTTATAATCTGTTGGTCATTGAAGCGGTCAAATTCTTCGAATGTCATACTGGTAGCCGGGCGAAAGTCGAGTTCTCCGATCCGCTCATAAATTGAATAATTCACACCCGAATCGAAACGGACATCAAAATCCAGGCTGGACGGATCACTCAGGAGCAGGGAAGAGGTACTGCTCCGGTTGGAAAAAGGGTCTCCATACCGGTAGGTTTGTTCGTAGGTAGGTTTTTTGGAAGGCGTATAGGTCTTCACGCTATCCTTGGGAACCGTATCCTGTTGCAAGACAAAGCCGGCTTCCAGTGCATGGACTGTACCGGTTACACAGGACAAAACCAACCAAAGAAAACGTGCAACAAATACCCTTATATTGTCGGTTCGTATCAAAAAAACTGTTTCTTTTAGGCCCTTTTTAATGCTAGCTTGATCAGTTCTTCCAGCTTCAAGTCCCCATTTTCTTTCAGGATGGCCAAAACGGTTTTTTCTGCTGCTGGTTTACTAATACCCAAGGTCGTCAGGGCTGATAACGCTTCATTTTTCAAAGTATTGTCAATTCTGGGCATCAATTCGATGGCCCGGTCCAATAACCCTTCTTTTTTTAATTTATCCTTCAGTTCCAATACAATACGCTGGGCCGTCTTGGCCCCAACCCCCTTTACCGACTGTATTACCTGAAAACTTTCCTGGACGATGGCACTCTGCAATTCTTCCGGCGACAGGGACGACAAAATCATCAAAGCCGTGCTCGGTCCAACACCACTGATGGATATCAAATCCAGAAACCTCTTTTTTTCGGATATCTCAGAAAAACCAAATAATGTCTGGGCATCCTCCTTTACCAGGAAATGCGTATGGATTTTTGCCCGGTCCAACGCTTTGACTGCCGCATAGGTAATGAGTGAAATCTTAAGCTCATAGCCAATTCCATTTACATCCATGACCAGATGGGTCGGGTCTTTCACTACCAGTTTTCCGTCGAGGTATACGATCATTTTTACGTTCGTTGTGCTGTCACCTGGGCATCGACTACCGCTATTGCCACCATATTGAATACATCGCGCACTGAACTTCCTACCTGTAAGACGTGAACGGATTTCTTCATTCCCATCAGCACAGGCCCGATCCCTTCGGCACCTCCCAGTTCCATGAGTAATTTATACGCAATGTTGCCTGACTCAAGGTTAGGGAAAATAAGCGTATTTGCAAAAGTTCCGGCCAGTTTGCTAAATGGATAATTTTCCTGTAGCAACTCCTTGTTCAGGGCTACATTGGCCTGGATATCGCCATCAATCATCAGGTCGGGCCACTTTTGCATGGCTTTGGCCACTGCTGCGGCCATTTTTTTGGGCACATCTCCTTTGGCCGATCCGAAATTGGAATAGGAAAGTCCCGCTATTCGGGGTTCGGTATCAAAAAAACGAACGGCACGGGCAGTAAGGCCGATTATATCCACCAGTTCATCGACACTTGGGTCGAGGTTGACGGTAGTATCTGCAAAAAAGAAGTTGCCCTTGTTGTTGGATATGATGTACATACCTCCTACGCGGTTGATCCCTTCTTCCACACCAATGGTCTGTAATGCCGGTACTATGGTACGGGGGTAATCATTTGACCGGCCCGAAATCAATGCATCGGCCAGACCAAGGTTGACCATCATGGCACCATAATAATTGCGGCTGGTCATTAGTTTCTTGGCTTGATGGAAACTCACCCCTTTGCGTTGGCGCATCTCAAAAAAATGCCGGGCAAACTCATGGCGTTGGGTCTCCTGCTCCAATGGATCAATTATTTCACAGGAAGCCAAGTCCATTTCATTTTCCGAAATAATCCGGTGTATTTTTTCACGATTGCCCATCAAGACGGGTATTGCAACTCCCTCGTCCTGAGCCATTTGGGCCGCTTTCAGGATAATCAGGTCGTCAGCCTCTGCAAAAAGTACACGTTTGGGGTCACGCCTTGCCCGGTTAATGATCCGGGAAATCAAACGCTGGTCTGTTCCAATGCGCTCCTGCAATTCAATATTGTATTCCTCCCAATCCTTGATCTCAATACGGGATACGCCCGTTTTCATGGCAGCCCGGGCCACTGCCGGTGAGATCGTTGTAATCAAACGGGGATCAAACGGTTTTGGGATCAGGTATTCACGCCCAAACTTCATGGATTTGGAATGATATGCCTTTAGTACCATTTCGGGTACCGGCTGTTTGGTCAGCTCGGCCAATGCATAGACAGCCGCCAGTTTCATTTCTTCATTGATGGCCTTTGCACGCACATCCAATGCGCCCCTGAAAATGTAGGGAAACCCCAGCACGTTATTCACCTGATTGGGATGGTCAGACCTTCCGGTGGCCATGATGATGTCATCACGGGTTTTCATGGCCAGGTCATAGGCAATTTCAGGATCGGGATTGGCCAACGCAAAAACGATGGGATCTTTGCTCATTTTTAGCAGGGTTTCCGGCATCAGGATATTGGCAATGGAGAGGCCCAGAAACATGTCTGCCCCATCGAGTGCTTCTTCAAGGGTATGGACATCCCAGTCGGTCGCGTATTTGGCCTTTTGTTCATCCAGATTTGGCCGGTCTTTTCTAATGATCCCCTTGGAGTCGGCCATGCAGATATTTTCCGGACGTGCGCCCAGTGTGATGTACAGATCGGTACATGCCACGGCTGCCGCGCCAGCCCCACTCACCACGATTTTGATTTCGTCTATTTTTTTTCCATTCACTTCCAGTGCGTTGATGAGTGCTGCACTGGAAATAATGGCCGTACCATGCTGATCGTCGTGCATGACCGGGATGTTCATCTGATCGCGTAATTCCCGCTCAATTTTGAAACTCTCAGGGGCTTTGATATCTTCCAGGTTGATCCCTCCAAACGTTGGTTCCAGAGCCCGTACCACCTGAATGAATCGATCCGGATCCATTTCATCTATTTCGATATCAAACACATCAATGCCTGCGAATTTTTTAAACAATACGCCTTTGCCTTCCATCACGGGCTTTGAGGCTTCCGGCCCGATATTGCCCAGGCCCAACACGGCCGTACCATTTGAGATCACACCTACAAGGTTTCCCTTGGCCGTATATCGGTATACATCTTCTACATTCTCAGCAATCTTGAGGCAGGGTTCTGCCACACCTGGCGAATAGGCAAGGGCCAGGTCGCGCTGAGTACGTAATGGTTTGGTAGGTGTCACTTCAATTTTCCCTGCCGGCTTGGACTCATGAAAGTCCAGTGCTTCATTCCTTCTAATCTTTGCACACATTTGCGTGTTGTTTATGGGGTGTTATTTAATGGTAGCTGGTGAAAAAGTAGATAATATTGCGTCTACCTCTCGTATGTAATTCTTTTTCTTGGTACTTGGGGCATATACGTAGCCTTCGATGTAATACAGCATTTGCGATGGTTCATCGACAAGTACATAGGCCAGGTAGGGGCCACCGCCGGAGTTATCACTTATTTTCCAAAGCCCCCGCAGGCGTACGGCATAATGCCCGTCAAAATTCAGGTTATCGATCGTTACACCCCGGATATCGTCACGTACCTGACGGGTGATGTACACTGTGGGCTTTTCACTATCTACCAGATATTTTTCCGTTATTTGATCCCGGTAACGGGCAATGTCATCAAAAACGGCTGCATCTGTATATGGCTGATAATGGACAAAGACATTTTGCTCCTTATCTGCTTCTAAAAACCGCATCCAGAAAAAGCCGGGTTCACTCCTGGCCAAATCCCATCCAAAAGGCACCTGCAGGCTAAAGGGATGATCCTCCGCAATGGCTTTTTCGAGGCCCTTTTCCCGCGATTTGTATAATTGCTCCTTGAGGCGCGTTCGTTCGTTTGACTCGAAAAATTCCTGTATGCGCGTACGGTTTTCCGACAATTTTCGAATAAGGTGTTCTTCCGATGACGAAAAAAGGTACAACACCACCTGACCCCTGGCAAATTCATCCCGGTGAACAATCATAAACTGGGAGCTATCTGATTGGATGGTTTTTAAGGATTGGTTGGTAAAATAACCACGCAATTGGGCACTTTCGGTTGTTTTGCTGTCGAGGGTCATCACAAAAACCATGTTTGTCGCCGATTTTAAAACCGAATTGATCCGTTTCGGGCTTGCCTTGCTCAGGCTAAACATCGGCTCATCCTGGGGTAAGCCCTGCATTGGCTCCCGAAAAATCCCTTTAATTTCATCCCCTAATTTCCCTTCCCATTGCAGGGAGTCCATCACCAGTATAATTTCGCCAATTTCGCCTCGTGCCACCGGCATAAAGTCACGTTGAAGGCCTTCTGATCCACGCCCACAACCAAAAAACAGGGTGACGATCAAAACGAGATAGGGTACTACTTTCATAACAGGATTTGTTTTTGTGTCAATTCACAAATGTACCCGCTTCTAACAAATAGGTGAAGAAAAAACTCAATCGGAACTGATCACAAGTTGCTGACCAGGGTGGATCGTATTTGTCAGGAGGTTATTGAGCTGCTTGATTTTTTCTACTGTCAGGTTACTATATTGGGAAATACTCCACAGCGTGTCCCCAGGCTGTACACGGTACAGTTTTTTATTGTCCACCACCTGGACAACCGGGTCTGCCGGGCCGGCAGGTGCCTGCTCCGTTACACGGGCTGACGTATAGAGGTCTTTGGTACTGCTGTTGTATGCAGGCAAAACCCAAATATACAGGCGCTGGCCCACACGGATCATATTGGAGTTCAGGTTGTTCCATTTTTTCAAATCTGTCAATCGCACATTATAACGACTGGCAATAGAGCCCAGCACATCACCACTCCGTACTTTATAGACCACACGTGTTCGGCCATAGGTACTTCCCGGCATATTACGCGCCAGGTATTCCAGTTGCTCTTTCCCTACTTTTGATGCCGTATCGTACAAGAAGGCACGGTTAGCCTCTATGTATTCTTTTTTATCCTCAGGCACCCGCAATACAAAATCACGTGATCCTTCCGGAATTGCGCCCCGCATGATGTGGGGGTTTAAGCTAATCAGATCGTCCACGCACAAGTCGAGCTGCTGGGCAAATGTTTCCAGGTGCATGTACTGGCTCACATGGATGGTGTCAGGCCGGGGAGGGTTATACAGTTTCGTTGCATACATGTTGTGCTCCTCGGCATAGTTCAGGGAATAAATAACGGCCACGAACTGCGGTACATAGGATCGGGTTTCGCGTGGCAGGTATTTATATATTTCCCAAAATTCATTTTTTCCACTCCTGCGAATGGCTTTACGGACATTACCCGGTCCACAATTGTAAGCAGCCAGTGCCAGTTCCCAGTCACCAAACATGCGATAAAGGTCACGAAGGTGGCGAGCGGCAGCATCCGTTGCTTTGTGCGGATCCATCCGGTCATCGACGTACCAATTGCTATGCAGGCCGTACATTCTTCCCGTTGAGGAAATAAACTGCCATAAACCCACAGCATTTGCACGGGAAATGGCATTTGGCCGAAGGCCTGACTCTACCACAGACAAATATTTCAGTTCATCAGGAAGGTCGTATTTGGCCAGATAATCTTCGTAAATGGAAAAGAAATAATCTTTTCGGTTGAGAATTTCACGGGTATATGCCCTATCCCTGATGGTAAAATAATCGACAAAGCCTTTTACTTTTTCATTGAAATGCAGGGGGATGGAAGAGGGCAGACAGGAAATCCGGTCGGCAATTTCTTCGTATGTGGCATCCGGGATGTAATCATAGGTTGACAGTTGGGTGACATCCTGTGATCGGGTCAACCCAATCAGCAACACGGTAGAAAAAACGAATAATGTGGCCTTTTTCATGTTTATCACAATGGTCAATCAATTTTCCATCCATTTGGTACAGGCAAATTCGAATTCCGTTGAATCCCAATCTGCCATCTCAAGGATTTAGTCAAAGAGCAAGTTACAATTCTTCTATTTCATTTGAAAAGGAAAGTAATTTTCCCTCCTGAAATGCTTTTGTCATCACTTGTACGCCAACGGGCATACCGTCCCGGTTTTGCTCAAAAGGAAGTGAGATGGCCGGAATGCCTGATACCGATGCCTGTACCGTAAACAAATCGGACAGGTACATCTGAATAGGATCTTTGGACTTGGTGCCCAGGCCAAACGCAACCGAAGGGGTCGTAGGCATGATGATAAAATCATGATTTTCCAAAATTCCTTCCGTGAAATCCCGAATTAGTTTGCGTGCTTTTTGCGCTTTGGTGTAAAATGCGTCATGATATGATGCCGACAGCACAAATGTCCCGAGCATTATCCTTCTGAGCACTTCCTTTCCAAATCCTTCTGTACGTGAGCGCTTGTACATGGCTTCCAGGTTTTCAGGATTTTCCGTACGGTAACCGTATCGGGCTCCGTCAAAACGAGAAAGGTTGGCACTGGCCTCTGCAGAAGTAAGTATATAATAGGTTGGCAACAGGAAATCCAGGTAGGGGAAAGATACTTCCCTGACACGGTGACCCTGAGATTTAAGTTTTTCAACAAAATCAGCAAAGGCAAGCTTCACATCTTCCTCATATCCTTCCGCTTCATTCAGTTCCTTTATTACGGCTATCTCGTACTTGTCAGTCGAGGGCTCTAGAAATTGTGTAAATGAAGGGACTTCCTTTTTGGAAGATGTACTGTCAAGCGGATCATGACCCGCCATTATTTCCATCACCAGTGCTGTATCTTCCAGGCTTTTTGCTAAAACCCCCACGCAATCAAAAGAGCTGGAATAGGCCGTGAGCCCATACCTGGAAACCCGCGAATACGTAGGTTTGATACCATAAATGCCACAAAAGGCAGCAGGCTGCCGAATCGATCCGCCGGTATCAGACCCAATGGATGCCTGGCACATATCTGCCGCTACTGCTGCCGCACTGCCGCCTGAGGATCCCCCCGGTACCGTCTGTGGGTTAACGGGGTTCCGCACAGAACCGAAGGCCGAATTTTCATTGGACGACCCCATGGCAAACTCATCGCAATTTTGTCTTCCAATGACAATGGCATCCTCATCGATAAGCCGCTGTAGTGAAGTCGCAGTTATCTGACTTTCAAAGCCTTCCAGTATATGGCTTCCACAGGTGACCTGATGATCCTTGTAGCAAAAAAGATCTTTGATACCCACAACCAAGCCGGCCAGC
>JAOUOM010000533.1 GCA_029880385.1 Cyclobacteriaceae bacterium
ATTATGAGGGTTCTGTCTATTCATATACCGTTCGTGGAAAAAAAATAGAAGTTTCTACGACCACAGCTTCCCTGTCGGGAACTCCAATTCCAAAAGTTGCCTTACCAACGTACAAAGGATGGGGCGACATCCTGAAATGGACGTTGCAGGAAAATGTGCCGGGCGAATTTCCCTATACGTCCGGGGTATTTCCTTTCAAACGGCAAGGGGAAGATCCGACACGGATGTTTGCAGGAGAAGGAGGACCGGAGCGTACCAACCGAAGGTTTCATTATGTGTCAAAAGGGCTTCCAGCCGCACGCTTGTCAACGGCCTTTGACTCGGTGACACTCTATGGCGAAGATCCGGATTACCGTCCTGATATTTATGGCAAAATCGGCAATTCCGGAGTGAGTATCTGCTGTCTTGACGATGCAAAAAAATTGTATTCAGGGTTCAACCTGTGTGATCCCACCACATCGGTATCCATGACCATCAATGGGCCGGCGGCTACCATGGCGGCGTTTTTTATGAATGCCGCCATAGACCAGCAATGTGAACTTTACATCCATCAAAATGGGCTGGAGGCTGAAGTGGAAAAAAAGATTGAGGTACTGTATCAGGGAAAAATACGGCCGCAATATGAAGGCGAATTGCCCGAAGGGAATAATGGACTGGGTCTGATGCTTCTCGGTGTGACCGGTGATCAGGTGCTTTCGGCTGATGTGTATGAAAAAATAAAAGCCGATGCACTCTCCCGCGTCCGGGGAACGGTACAGGCCGACATCCTCAAAGAGGATCAGGCACAAAATACCTGTATTTTTTCTACGGAATATAGTTTACGTCTGATGGGTGATGTACAGCAGTATTTTATTGATCAGGGCGTTCGAAATTTCTATTCCGTGTCCATTTCTGGTTACCACATCGCCGAAGCCGGGGCCAATCCCATCTCACAACTTGCCTTCACCCTTGCCAATGGTTTTACGTTTGTTGAATACTACCTTTCTCGTGGTATGAAAATCGACGATTTTGCCCCCAATCTGTCTTTCTTCTTTTCAAACGGGGTAGACCCGGAATATGCGGTAATCGGAAGGGTGGCAAGGCGTATATGGGCCAAGGCCATGAAGCTGAAATACGAGGCAAACGAGCGGTCACAAATGCTCAAGTACCATATCCAGACCTCTGGTCGATCGCTCCATGCGCAGGAAATTGATTTTAATGATATCCGAACCACATTGCAGGCTCTCTATGCGATTTATGATAATTGCAACTCGCTTCATACCAACGCATACGACGAAGCCATTACCACACCTACCGAAGAAAGTGTGAGGAGAGCAATGGCTATTCAGCTTATAATCAATAAAGAACTGGGCATGGCCAAAAATGAAAATCCAATGCAGGGCTCATTTATTACCGAAGAGCTCACGGATTTGGTGGAGGAGGCCGTAATGGCCGAATTTGACCGGATAACGGACAGAGGAGGGGTACTTGGTGCCATGGAGTCGATGTACCAACGGGGCAAAATCCAGGAGGAAAGCCTCTATTACGAAACCAAAAAACATTCGGGAGAGCTGCCCATCATTGGTGTCAATACGTTCCTGTCGTCCAAGGGCTCACCCACATTGTTGCCGGCAGAAGTGATTCGGGCAACAAAAGAGGAAAAAGAAGCCCAAATTGATAATCTTCATGCGTTGCACGAACGAAACAAAGATCACTCAACTTCCATGCTCCAAAAACTACAGGAAGTTGCCTTGCGAAATGAAAACACCTTTGCGCAGTTGATGGAAACGGTAAAATACTGTTCATTGGGACAGGTTACCCATGCCATGTTTTCGGTCGGGGGGCAGTACCGGAGAAATATGTAAGGATAGCAGGGATAAATGATGTGTATTTAGCATGGGGGTTGATTCGATCATGCATGAAAAGTCCACTGTCAAAGGAAGGCATAACAGCGTCGGTTCAAATGTATGCTACGAAAAACAAGTTAGGCATAGCAGCTGTTATTTGGGGAATGGCATCTTTTTTGTCAACTTTCGGCATATAAAATAGTTCATCCCATGAAGAAAATTTCAACGTTAGTTTTAATCTCATTTTTGGCAGTGGTATCTGGCTGTACCACAGTAGCCGTGACAGGCCGTAAGCAACTGGCCTTGGTGCCGGACTCAGAACTGAATTCCATGAGTTTTCAGCAATATGGCACGGTACTTACCGAATCCCGACTATCGTCAAATGAACAACAGACGGCTCAGGTGAGATATGTTGGTGTCCGCATTCAAAAGGCCGTTGAAACCTACATGCAGGAAAATAACATGAGCGATCGTCTCAAAGGCTATGCTTGGGAATTTAACCTGATCGAAGAAAATACGGTAAATGCCTGGTGCATGCCCGGGGGGAAAGTGGCTTTTTATACGGGGATATTACCTGTATGTGGTGATGAAACGGGAATAGCCGTGGTGATGGGGCATGAAGTAGCGCATGCCATTGCCCGTCATGGGAATGAACGAATGACTCAGGGCTTGATCCAGCAATTTGGGGGAGTGGCACTGGCTTATGCCCTCAAGGAAAAGCCGGCGATGGCGCAG
>JAOUOM010000532.1 GCA_029880385.1 Cyclobacteriaceae bacterium
GTATTACAGAGTGTGTGGGTAAAAAAAATTACCCCAGTAATTGTTCGATGGCTTTGATATGGGCCACAAATGCAGTTTTACCAGCATCGGTCACGGCATAGTTGGTATGTGGCTTCCGGTCGAGAAATTCCTTTTGAAACGTGATATAGCCACTGTTTTCCAGTGATTTCAGATGACTGGCCAGGTTGCCGTCGGTACAGTCAAGTAGTTCTTTAAGGGTAGTAAAATCCATAAAGTCATTGACCACCAGTGCCGACATAATACCGAGGCGGATTTTATTTTCAAATGCCTTGTTCAGGTTTTTAAGGATATCTTTCACGACCCGTATTTTATCTGCATCAGGATACCATAAACGATGTGTAATGCCCCAAAGCCTATGGCCCAGAAGAGAAGGCCATAGCCAATGAAATGTGTGGCCAGCAGGCCCAGTACGATCTGGAAAATCCCCAACCCCCTGACGTCCGTCAGTGTGTATTTGCTGGCATTGACCAGAGCCAGTCCATAGAAAATCAGGGTGAGGGGAGCCACCAGCCCCACAAAGCCATTGACAAGCAATTGAAGGCAGAGTATACCGCCTGTGAGCAGCGGGATCATCAGGTTGGTCAAAAGCCTTTTGGTCTGCATATCCCAGAGTTTCTGATTTAGCCTGCGGGCTTTTCGTGTCGTAAAATAGATGCCCGTTACGATAGAGAGCAACAATACCCCGCATGCGATGGCAAGGAGGGTGAGCAGACTTTCGTCGGTTATTAGGGCTTTTCGGTAGCCCAGATAGTCCTGTCCTTTATACACGGTACGGTAGGCCAGGTAGGCACCTAACAGGGCAAAAATGCCAGCCGCCACTCCCGACAAGCCACTCAGGGATATAAACCGTGACGACCGATCCATCATGTTGCGGATTTCCTTCAGGTCGTCGATGTATTTTTGTTGATCCATAAAAAGTACTTTGAAATACAAAGTAAAAATAATCTTTCATCAACCAACAAATTTTTTCGCAGTTTTTTTAAGAATTGTTGTCCGGGTCAAATCATGGATGTAGCCCGGACGGGACTGTGATGGCATCCCACCTCAGGGGCCAAATACGGTGTGATTATCTTGTGTTTTGGGTGATCCTGCCATTGCTGAGGTCTATCTGATGTTGGGGGATTGGGTAAAAAAGATCCTCATTTCCAAACCTAATACCAGGTATATACATTTGGGAAAGTCTGGATGTTTCGTAGGAAAGGATTGAGTTTATCTCATTCTGCGCAATACCCCAACGTCGGAGGTCAAAAAATCGATGGCCTTCCAGACCTAATTCTAATTTTCGTTCCATACGTATGGCTGCTCGGGCATAGTCAATATCAGGAAATGAAGTGTACGGTTGTATTTGATAATTGGCGGCAGGTGTAATATTGTCAGTTTCCATTACAAAACCGGATGGATTTCCTGCACGGGTTCGAATCAGATTTACATTTGTTAATGCGTCTTTCAAATTGCCGGTCTCAAGCTGGCATTCCGCTAGCAATAGCAAAACATCTGCATATCGTATCATCCGATATCCATTGGCAGTAAATCCTTTTGTCCAACTTCCGGTTTCTGTCAATGTACCTTCTTGTGACTTTCTATATACTTGTTTCTTGGGACTGTAGGGGCCGGCAAATGATTGTTCGCGAATCCAGTCCGATCCTGTGTGTTCGCCCCAATCGAGGTAGGGGATACCCCTGCGTCCAACTGTCCAGTCAAGTCGTGGATCCACAGGATTGGTATCTTCTATAAACGGATCAGTGGGCATTAGTCCCATATCGGAAAGGATTGGGTCATCGTTGTAGGATTTATCGAGTAGCGGCAACCCTGCTTGGGTTCGGAAGGAATTTACAAATTCAAATGTTGGCTGAAAAAAACCACAACAGCCTGCCGGTGATGATCCTGCTTTAACTGGGAAATTTAATGCTTCACCCCATCCGCCATTCCATCCACCGGATCCGTCATTGACAGAATATTGGACAGTATAAATGGATTCTATCCCATTACGGTTTTCAGTGTCAAAAATATCTCCATAGTTTGATTCGAGACCGATGGGTGAACCATCCGGCTTGCATCCATTGGCGATTACATCTGAAAGCAGTGTTTGGGCTTTGGTAAAATCTCCTTTTATATCCATGAGTGCTTTTGCATAGATCACCTTGACAACCGTGCTATTGAATTGGCCAATCATTTTCATTTTATGGGGTAATGAGGTGGCATATTCGAGATCCTCAAAAATACGTTCGGTCTGATCTACTTTATTTGAAGTAACCTCCCAACCTGTGTTTTCGTCCACAAAAGGAATTTTTCCCCAAATTCGCCATGCTTCAAAGTGATAATGTCCACGTAAACCACGGGCCTGCATGAGGTACAATGTTGCCGTTGTGTCGTTAATTGTTCCTTTTTTTAGTGCGGTGTGTGTTACTGAAATGACGTGGTTGCAGCGGGAAATCGCCTCATATAGTGAAGCCCATTTTGTATTTAATAACGGGGTAGTCGAGTTTTCAATGAAATTTTGAATCACTATAGAACCATAGTTTGAGTCTCCTGAGTCGGAC
>JAOUOM010000535.1 GCA_029880385.1 Cyclobacteriaceae bacterium
CATAAATAGCACGAGGCCGGTTCTTACCAGTGGAGTATCTTCCAGTCCTGTCATCACAAGTCCGCCACCTGCACCATAGAGTAGTGAAATACCATAGAGCATCACGGCAGAACTTATTCCTCCAAAAAGCAGATATTTCAAGGATGACTCAGATGACTTGAGCGTAAAGCGAAAACCAGACAAAAAATAGGAACCATAGGATGTCAACTCGATGGCCAGGTAGACCAAAAGGAAATTGACAACTGAAAGCATAAAAAAGCTGCCTGTGAGTACCGCGATCATCAAAAAATAGAACTCAGGCCGATGGTGTTTGCTTTTCCCGAACAACAACAAAGCCCCCGTACCTGCCAGTAGTATCTTGCGAATGGCGTAGGCAAGGTCGTCAAAGACCAGCATTCCATCGAAAAACAAACCCGAAACGGGACGGACAAAATAAAAAGATAAAGCCAAAACCAGTGCCACTAGCAAAGGCTGCACCCTGCGATCAAGCCACAAGCCAGCCATTAGAACCAGTATTGACCCACCCATCAGCCACAGTTCGGGCAGCAGGACAATAACCTGGGCCATGATTTGTTCAAGTGATTGATTGAGTGACTCCATACTAAGGCGTGATAGTGCCGGTTAAATGCGCCATAAATAGGTTGATGGTCTCATTCATGGGGTCAAGCAGCAGACGTGGAAATATTCCCAACATCACGATCAGCACCATTAGCGGTACCAGCATCACCCATTCCCTGGCAGACAGATCCTTCATAAATGGCTCCCATTTTTCCTCCCGGACAAAATATTTCCCGAAAAACATACGTTGGATTGTCCATAAATAATAGACCGCAGAAATGACAATCCCTGAAATGGCGACAAACCCAACCCAAACAGGCAACAATCCATTTGCCTCTTGGGAACCAAAAGCCCCCATCAGGACGAGTAGTTCCCCCACAAATCCCGACATACCCGGCAATCCCATGGAAGCAAAAAACACACCAACCACCAGGACGGTATAGCCCGGCATGCGCGAAACCAGGCCGCTGTAATTCTCGATCAGGCGGTCATGGGTACGGTCATACACGACACCCACGAGCAAAAACAAAGCTCCCGATATCAACCCGTGTGAAACCATCTGAAACATGGCTCCTTCCGCCCCCTCTGCCGTAAGGGCAGCCAGGCCTACCAGTACAAAACCCATGTGCGAGACGGAGCTATAGGCAATCAAACGCTTGAGATCACGTTGTGCCGTGGCATTAAGACCCCCATAGACGATGGATATCAGACCAAAAATGGCAATGGGCCGGGCATAATGAATGGCCGCCTCCGGAAATAGTGTATAGGCTATCCTGAAAAAACCATAACCGCCAACTTTAAGCAACAAAGCCGCCAGGATAACCGAAATAGCCGTAGGTGCCTCGACATGCGCATCCGGAAGCCATGTGTGAACCGGTACGGCCGGAAGCTTGATGGCAAATCCGATCATCAGGGCAAGAAAAGCCATCCAGCGGGCAGGATGACCAAACAAAATAGCCCCGGCACCTGGTGATAGCATGCTGTCCGGCAGGTAATTGCTGCCATCCATCAGATAGAGCAGATTAAATGTATGCACGACTTTACTGCCTGCCATTCCGGGTTCTGCCGCCGCCAGGTACAAACCAATCATGACAATGAGGATCAATAAGGATCCTAACAACGTATAGATAAAAAACTTGATGGATGCATACGAACGACGCGGGCCTCCCCAAATACCAATAAGGAAAAACATTGGCAGCAACATCAACTCAAAAAAGAGGTAAAACAGGAAAAAATCCAATGCCACAAAACACCCCATGATGCTGGTACTAAGCAAAAGGTAAAGGATGAAATAGCCTTTTACCTGCTTCTGGAGTTGCCAGGATGCCACTACCCCAATCACAAGGATCAAGGACGATAGCAACACCAACGGAAATCCAATCCCATCCACACCTACATGATAATCGATGGCAAACCGGCCGGCCTGACCCAAGTCGAGGGAAATCCACCGGATTTTCTCCACTGCCTGAAAGGCCTCTGTCAGGACACGGGCACCCGTCCAAAACTCAAAGCGCATGGCCAGCAATGCCGTGAACCCCATTTGAACCAAAACTGTCCCTAATGCGATCCAACGTATGGTTTGCTTTTGATTGTTTTTTACAAACAAAAGCAACACAATCCCAATCAGGGGTGAAAATACAATCAATGACAGCAGGTAGTCCATTTATTCATACGAAAAAAGGTGAAAGCCAAGTAATATCAAAATCAATCCAATCATTCCCCAGATAAACTGCACCTGGACACGTGATGAATGGAACAGGCGGATAAAGTCGCCCGTCCAATAGGCAACCCTTGCCAGCAGATTGACCAGTCCGTCTACCAGTAATTTATCAGCCAAATCCATTAATTTGGAAAATACGACGAATCCAATCCCTAACCGGTTCAGTAGCGGATCGATGATTTTTTCGTCCATTGCCGTGACCCAGGCCGAAACACGCGCATACCCTTTTCCAGCCCATTTCATATAAAAAGGATCAAGATAAAAGGCATGAAAGGAAAGCC
>JAOUOM010000534.1 GCA_029880385.1 Cyclobacteriaceae bacterium
AAGTCAACCCTTTATCTGCTACCAATTGTTCTAGTTCAGCAAGTGATTTTTTACCAAAATTTCTGAATTTCATCATGTCTGAAATCTCCAGATTTACCAGATCTCCTAATGTGCGAACATCAGCAGCTTTCAGGCAGTTATATGCCCGTACTGATAGATCAAGGTCATTCAGCATCGTTTTAAGGAGTTTGCGCATATGCAACAATTCCTCATCTACTTGTTCTGGTTCACCTTTTTCGGCTGTTTCAAGGATCATATTCTGATCTGAGAACAACATGAAATGCTGTATCAAGATATTGGCTGCCCCTTTGAGTGCATTTTCAGGATGAATGGATCCATCCGTTTCAATATCAATTATAAGTTGTTCATAATCCGTTTTTTGCTCTACCCGCGTATTTTCCACACTATATTTTACATTCTTAATAGGTGTAAAAATGGAGTCAATTGCGATATAGCCAAAACTTTGTTCGGCGGGTTTGTTCTCCTCAGCGGTTACATAGCCCCTGCCTTTTTCAACGTTTAGTTCCAATTCGAACTGTGCGCCCTCATCAAGGTTGCAAATCACGTGATCAGGGTTCAAAATTTCAAAAGAAGTAGTGGCATTTCCTATGTCACCAGCTGTTAATTGCTTTTTACTGGAAACATTGACAATTATTTTACTGTCAACTACGTCTGTCAACTTTTTAAACCGTACCATTTTGAGGTTAAGGATGATCTCACTGACATCTTCCTGAACACCCTCGATGGTTGAAAATTCATGCAACACTCCTGGTATCTTAATTCCCGAAATGGCATAACCTTCCAGAGAAGACAGTAAAATCCTTCTCAGTGCATTACCAACCGTAACGCCGTATCCTTTTTCTAGTGGTTTGAAGGTAAAGAGCCCATGAAAATCATCAGCTTTTTCCATCACCACCTTTTCGGGCATTTGAAATGCTAAAATCGACATATTACAAGAGTATTTATTTAATGTTTATTTGGAGTATAACTCGACAATTAGATGCTCTACGATGTTTTCAGGAATTTCTTCCCGAGCAGGCGCATTCAAAAATTTGCCGATCATTTCCGTACCATCCCATTCCAACCAGGCAAACTTATTGGCCCGTCCGGCCAGGCTGTTTGTGATCAATTCAATGGATTTTGATTTCTCACGTACACCAATCACATCATTGTTTTTCAGTGTATAAGAAGCAATATTGACTACTTCTCCATTTACCGTGATGTGTTTATGCAATACAAGCTGGCGAGCTGCACGTCGTGTTGGTGCAATACCCAAACGATAAATTGTATTATCAAGACGGGATTCCAACAACTGAAGTAAGATTTCACCAGTAATACCACTTTTACGGGATGCCTTATCAAAAATATTAGCGAACTGGCGTTCTAATACCCCATATGTGTATTTTGCTTTTTGCTTTTCAGCAAGCTGTATCGCATATTCAGATTGCTTTTTTCGTCGCCCTCTGCCGTGTTGGCCGGGAGGATAGTTTTTCTTTTGAAGAACTTTACTATCACCAAAAATAGGCTCACTGAATCTTCTTGATATTTTAGCTTTAGGGCCTCTGTATCTAGCCATTTTGTTTTATACTAACGTTTATTAAACTCTTCTTCTTTTTGGAGGTCGGCAGCCATTATGCGGTAGTGGCGTAACGTCCTTAATAATGGACACTTCGATACCGGCATTCTGGATTGTCCTGATAGCGGATTCACGTCCAGCACCAGGGCCTTTCACGAATACTTCTACTTTACGTAAACCAAGTTCATGGGCCTTATTGGCACAATCCTGGGCTGCTACCTGAGCCGCATACGGTGTATTTTTCTTGGATCCCTTGAAACCCATTTTACCTGCGGATGCCCAGGAAATAACCTGTCCTTGTAAATTGGTCATCGAGATTATGATGTTGTTAAATGTAGCCTGAATATGAGCTTGCCCACTAGGTTCTACTACAACAACTCTCTTTTTTGCTTTATCTTTTCTCTTTTGCGCCATCTTACTTATTACTTAGTCGCTTTTTTCTTATTCGCTACCGTTTTTCTCTTACCTTTTCGGGTACGAGCATTATTTTTAGTCTTTTGACCCCTTACCGGAAGACCTTTACGATGACGTAATCCCCGATAACATCCAATATCAAGTAATCGCTTGATACTCAACTGAATTTCGGATTTCAGGACACCTTCGACTTTATAGGTACTGGTGATGACTGCACGAATATTTACTGATTCGTCATCGGACCAGTCACTGACTTTTTTGTCCCAATCTACACCCGCTTCGGTTAGAATTTTTTGGGCAGATCTTCGTCCTATCCCAAAAATGTAGGTTAGGGCTATTTCACCACGTTTGTGATCTGGAATATCAACTCCTGCAATTCGGGCCATAATTATCCTTGTCTTTGTTTAAACTTTGGGTTTTTCTTATTGATAACGTATAGTTTACCTTTCCGTCTGATCACTTTACAGTCCACACTACGTTTTTTAATGGATGCTTTTACTTTCATCGTACTTTATTTATAGCGATATACTATTCTTCCTTTTGATAAATCATAAGGTGACATTTCCAGT
>JAOUOM010000537.1 GCA_029880385.1 Cyclobacteriaceae bacterium
TGATACCAGTATTTATCCTCTATCGGAGTATTTACTGCCTCGATATACCCCAGCATGGGGCCGACGACCCCAATGAGTGACAGGGATTTGGCAGAGGAAACGACTATCGGGTCGACCATGAGGACATTGGCAGGAATGGTTTTGCCCTCAAAATAGCCGGAGGCAAAGAGATCGAGGATAAGCGGACAACTCGTGGAGGAACAGACAAAGTTGAGGTTGGTGTAGCCGGCACGCTGGAGCCGGTCGTATTCTTCGGTGATTGCCAGTTGCCAGTCTTTCCAGGTAGAATTTTTAAAGTCTTCATACGTACGGCCATGTCCCCCTAAAAGAACCTGTGACAGGTACATATCGTTTCGGCCACCCATGTAGGTACGTAGTTCGTTCCATTCAAAGGTGGTGGCAGTATAGCCATGGCACGCAATGATGACCGGTTTGGCCGCATCAACGGCGGCAGGATTGGGATAGGCATAGGATACGAGGAGGCTGTCAGGTTTGTAAATGTTGGGGTCAAAAATGACATCTCCATCCAGCATGGTGGGCAATACTTCAGGGGTTTTTTCACAGGCCCATCCCAGGGGGAGGAGGAGTCCGGCAAGCAGGATTTTTTTTAGCGTTGGTAGATATTCCATGACACAGTAGTTTGAAGGAAAACAGGAAATAATGTACCGGGCCCGGACACACCATCTCCGGTAATGAGGTTATACCCCAGGGTGGGCGTGATGCTAAGCGGGCATTTTGTCTGAAATGCGATGCCAAAATCGGTCGAAAGGAGCAGGGATTTGTTTGGAAGGGCATCAAACAGGCCAGGCTCGTATCTGGCAATAAAAAAACCGGTATTAAGCCGGACAAACGGGCGGATGGTTTTTGCAGGCCGCCAGGCCAGGGCAGTTGATAGCAACAGGTTGTGTTGCCTGATGGCGTTTGAGGCCAGGGCTGAGCCCATCAGACTGGAGAAATAACTTAAACCGAAATACAATTTTTCCTTCATCAGGGATTGATCGGTATACTGTGCCGAAAGGCCATTTTCGGAATACATTCCAAACGTTTTCTGTAACCTGACCCCGACATCCAGGGTGCGGTTTTGTGCCTGGGATGAAAATGGAATGACCAGTGTGGTGGCCAAAATCATCAGGATGTACCACGTGTTTTTCATAGCGTACGAGCGATTGGTAACTGATTTTGTTGTTTTGACATATTTCAACGGCCTTTGATAGGGTTAAATGTAATCAATTTGAAATGATCACCGTTGGTACAAGTGTTTTTATAATCTCATTTCCATTACCTATCTTTTGGCAACATTTTCCATTCCAAAACAATTTTTTATGTCAGCGTCACCCGTATCCAACGTATCACTTACCAAATTCACCTATCTGTTGTTGTCAATTATTGCACTGGTGACCATTCTGGTAGTATCCGAAGAGTACATCGTGCCTTTTATCATTGCCCTGATCATCTGGTTTATTATACACGAGCTAAGGGAAAATATCCAGATGGTACCCTTTATGCGCAAGCATTTTCCTATGTGGCTACAGAGTATGATCGGTTTTTTTATCATTTGTGTCGTACTGGTCATTGTAGGTGAGCTCCTGTACATCAGTATGTCCACACTTACCGAGCGGATAGATGATTACCAGGTAAATTTTGAAATAATCATGTTTCAGCTGAGTTCATTGTTTGGTGTGGATGTGATGTCAATGCTGGACAATTACTCCAGTAAAATGGACATAGCAGGGATACTTTCCAGTACGCTCGACATTACGACCTCTGTTTTGGGCAATACGTTTCTCATCCTGTTATATGTGCTATTTCTGTTGATTGAAGAAAGTATTTTCCCGATGAAGCTGGAGGCTTTGTATAAATCGGAGAGTAAATACAACAAAACGCAAAAGCTGTTTCAAAAGATGGACAAAAACATAAGCCGGTATTTGTCGCTCAAGACGGTCGTAAGTTTGCTTACCGGTATACTTAGTTATATAGTTTTCCTGATATTTGATCTGGATGCCGCTATATTTTGGGCGATGCTCATTTTTGTCCTTAATTATATTCCCACCATCGGATCCCTTATTGCCACGTTGTTTCCGGCTCTTTTTGCCATTTTTCAGTTTGGGGAGTTTGGACCGGCCTTGTATATTTTGATAATTGTTGGCATTATCCAGGTGGTGGTAGGCAATATTGTGGAGCCAAAGATTATGGGCAATTCCCTCAATATCAGTTCGCTCGTTGTAATCCTTTCCCTGACAATCTGGGGGGCCATTTGGGGCATAATGGGGATGATACTGAGCGTGCCCATTACGGTGATGATGATTATCGTGTTTGAGGAAATCCCGGGCCTACGTCCCATCGCGATCATGCTAAGTGAACGGGGGAATATTAGTATGGAAGAGTGAACCGTGTGCTGCCTGGCTGCTTAGTTCTTACGGGCTCTTACCATTTCTTTTTTGCCCAATGCACCGGGTAGCGTTTCTACGTCAAAGCCCGCACTGGCCAGGTTTCTTTTAAACTGGCCCTGGGCACAATAGGTTACCAGTATCCCATTATCCGACATTAGCCG
>JAOUOM010000536.1 GCA_029880385.1 Cyclobacteriaceae bacterium
AATCAAAATTGGTAAACAGCCATTTGTGGGGGTTGAAAACATAACTGTCGGCAGTATCGAGCCCCGTTGCTAGCCCCCTCATTTCCGGCAGTACCCACGCGCTACCGGCATAGGCCGCATCTACATGGTGCCAGATGTCGAATTTCCGGCAAAGTGCCCCAATCCGTTTTATCGGGTCGAAAGCCAGTGTACTGGTCGTGCCGAGGGTACTTACGACCGCACAGGGTACCATTCCGTTTTGAGTATCGGCGATGATGGCAGCTTCGAGGGCATCCGGATCCATCGCCATATGGGTATCTACGGCTATTTTGACCAGGTTTTCACTTCCAAATCCCGCAATTTTAACGGCTTTGTCGATGGAGCTGTGGGTTTGAGTGGAGCAGTAGACCCGGAGCCTGCGGGAATCAAACCCTTTTTCATTGATGTGATAGCCGGTCTTTTGTTCCCGGGCAGTAAGGAGTGCCGCAAGTGTCGCGGTAGAGGCAGTATCCTGGATCACGCCATGCCAATCGGCAGGCAATCCCATGGCAGCCTTAAACCACAAGGCCATCTTTTCTTCGAGTTCGGCCGCCGCCGGCGAGGTTTCCCAGATCATGCATTGCGCACCCAGTCCGGCCGTTATCATTTCGGCAAGTATGGAGGGGAAGCTGGTATTGGCAGGGAAAAATGCATGAAAATTAGGATGTTGCCAATGCGTGATGCCCGGCATGATTTTGCTGTCAACATCAAGCATTAATTGCTCAAACGATTCCTGTTCATCCGGTGCCTGATCCGGGATCTGTTCAAAAATTTCGCCGGGTCTTACCAGGGATTTTACAGGATATTTCTCAATGGACTTATAATAATCGGCCAGCCAGTCGACTACTGAATGGGCGTTTTTTCGAAATTCTTCCGGGTTCATTTGGGTATATAAATGATTTTCTTGGTTTCAAAAAATGGTTCGCTAAAATAGGTGGACAAGTCCGTGACCGAATAGGGCCTGTTTAGTTCTTTCAGTTCCTCGTCCAGTTCACCACCTTTTAAGGCCAAAATTCCATTATCCATATCGTGGAGTGATTTTGTCTTTATTTTTTGTTGGCTCCATTGCCAGAGTTGCCGGGCACGTGCCACGGCACGCGTCACCACAAAATCAAATGTTCCCGGGGCTTTTTCGGCACGACCGTGCAGGGCAGTTACGTTTTGCAGTTCAAGGGTATCGACGATTTCCTGTACTACTTTAATTTTTTTGCCAATAGAGTCGACCAGCGTAAACCGGGTCTCGGGAAAAAATATGGCCAGGGGAATCCCCGGAAAGCCACCCCCTGTGCCCAGATCCAGGATGTCGGCATCGGGCCGAAATGAAATGAAACGGGCAATGGCAAGGCTATGCAGGATATGCCGCGTGTAGAGCTCGTCCAGGTCTTTGCGTGAAATTACATTGATTTTGCTGTTCCAGTCTTCGTAGAGCGGAAATAGGCGTTCAAAACGGCGTTTCTGAAGGGGATCAAGTGCCGGAAAATAGTTGTTTAGTAGCGAAGCGTCCAATCAAATGTGTTGTTTTTTGTCTTTTACCAGGTCGTACATCAATTCGCGTGCACGGTGAAGTTGTGCCTTTACCGTACCCAGAGGGGCATCCAGTTCCTGCGCTATTTCTTCGTAGGAGAGTTCGTCGAAATACCTCAGTTTTACGAGCCGCTGGTATTTGGCGGGCAATTTGGTGACAAACATGTGAACCAGCTCAATTTTTTGTGTTTTTATTGTTTCTTCGATGGGGTTGAGGGTATTGTCGAGTACATCGATGGTCACTGAGTCGCCGGAATCATCGGAAAAGGACGTGTTGAGGCTGTAGGTATCAAGTTTCTTTTTTCGGATAAAGTCGATGGCATTATTGGTGGCAATTCGAAACAGCCAGGTGCTGAAGGTATAGTCTTTCTTGAACCGCGCCAGGTTTTTAAATGCCTTGGCAAACGCCTCAATGGTGAGGTCTTCGGCATCATCTACATTCCGAACCATTTTTAATACCATGTGGTAGACGGGCTTTTTGTAGCGGGACATAAGTTCTGCATAGGCACTTTCGTCCCCTTCGAGCGTGGCCCGGTCTATGAGTTTGAAATCTTTTAATGCTTTATCTGAAAACTGTCTGTTTATTTCCATTTGACCTTTGTTGAAACGATTGACATCATAACCTCTACCGGTACGTATACAACGTACAGAAGTTCCAGAAATGGTGTAAGTAAAAGGGGATATCCTTCACCCATTTGCCGGGAAGCCTTCCGGAAAACCAGAATTTTTGTAGTCCAATATATAAATACAAGCACGATGGCCACTTCGGTTTGGTGATTTAGCAGGGCTAAAATAAGCAAACTAGACCAAAGCAATGCCAGTGTTGCCATCGAGGCAGTGTGAAAGGTTTTGACTGATCGCTTGTAATATTTCCCCACTCCGTAGTGACGCTTTTTTTGCCGGTGGTAATCCCTGATATTTTGTTCGGGATGTGAATAGGTCAGGGATTCCCTTCCCACGACGACAGCTGTGTTCTGAGGTGTGGCGTGGTACTGAATAAATAAATCAT
>JAOUOM010000538.1 GCA_029880385.1 Cyclobacteriaceae bacterium
CATCAGCCGTGAAGAATACGAAATTGCCCTGACGACCCTTAATATCTCTCTTGCGGAAATCAGTTTGCTGGAAACAAGGCAGGCCAAACACCGGATACGGGCACCGTTTGATGGTAAAATAGGGTTACGGCAGGTATCGGTAGGCAGTTATATCCAGACGGGAAGTGCCATATCTTCCATCTACCGGATCAATCCTGTCAAGATTGATTTTTCCATTCCCGGCCGGTACCTCAAGGAAATCAATGTAGGTGACAAATTGCGGTTTACGGTTGATGCGTATGAGGAAGAGTTTGAAGGGCAGATTTACGCATTGGAACCACAGATAGATCCACAGTCGCGTAGTATTAAACTGCGGGCCACATCCCCCAACCCGGACTACAAGTTGTTGCCGGGGCAGTTTGCCAAGATCAACCTCATCCTCGACCGGGTCGAAAATGCCATCATGGTACCCTCCCTGGCAGTAATCCCCGAACTGAATGCAACCAAGGTGTTTGTGTACAAAGACGGAAAAGTAGATACAAGACGTGTGGAAACGGGGATCAGGATGGAAGATAAAGTACAGGTAGTGAGTGGGCTGGAGCCCGGAGAGGTGGTCATAACCAGTGGCTTAATGCAAATCAGGCAAGGTATGGAAGTAACAATTGAAGATTAATGGCCAGTTTAGCAAATATCAGTATTGATCGGCCTGTATTGGCCATCGTGATGTCCATTGTTGTTACCCTTTTCGGCGTAATCGGGTTTACCTTTTTGGGTGTGCGCGAGTACCCGTCGGTAGATCCGCCCGTGATCACGGTTTCTACAAATTATGTGGGTGCCAGTGCCGATGTGATTGAAACGCAGATTACCGAGCCACTGGAAGAATCCATCAATGGCATTGACGGGATCAAGAGCATTACCTCCATCAGTAATGATGGCCGGTCTACTATAACGGTTGAGTTTGGGCTGGAGCAGGATCTGGAGTCGGCAGCGAATGATGTCCGCGACCGCGTAGCCCGGGCAGTTGGCAGGCTCCCGCAGGATGTAGAGCCACCCCAGGTTTCCAAAGCAGATGCGGATTCTCAGCCCATCATCGCACTTCGGATTACCAGTTCCAGGCGCAATCTGCTCGAACTGACCGATATTGGTGAAAATGTATTTAAGGAAACATTCCAGACGATCAAGGGTGTTTCAGATGTACAGGTGTGGGGGTCAAAAAAATATGCCATCCGGTTGTGGATGGATCCAAACCGGCTGGCGGCCTATCAGATCACACCTTTGCAGGTGCTTACGGCTGTAAACAGCCAAAATGTGGAATTGCCTTCGGGAAGGATCGAAGGTTCGCAAATGGAGCTGACCGTACGGACAGTGGGGCGGCTGTCATCCCCTCAGGAATTCAACAATCTGATCATTCGCGACGATGCAAATGGCACCATCCGTTTTTCGGATATTGGCAAAGCCGAACTGGCAGCCGAAAACGAGCGTACCTCCTTACGTGCCAACGGAGTCCCCATGGTGATCAATGCCATCACCCCACAGCCGGGGAGCAACAACCTGGAGATAGCAGAGGAATTTTACAAACGATGGGAGGCATTGAAGAAAAACCTGCCCGAAGACATTGAGACAGCTGTTGCATTTGACAATACCCAGTACATACGCGATTCGATTGAGGAGGTACAGCAGACTATTTTTCTGGCATTCGGGCTTGTCGTGTTTATCATTTTCTTTTTTCTACGCGACTGGCGAACCACGTTTATACCTGTCATTACCGTTCCGATATCGCTTATCGGGTCATTTTTTATCATGTACATGCTGGATTTTTCCATCAATGTGCTCACGCTTTTGGGCATCGTGCTGGCCATAGGCCTGGTGGTAGACGATGCGATTGTGGTATTGGAAAATATTTATACAAAAATAGAAAACGGTGATCAGCCGATGGAAGCCGGAAAGAAGGGGACCCAGGAAATTTTCTTTGCCGTTATTTCCACCACGGTGGCACTAACGTCGGTATTTTTTCCCATCATATTTATCCAGGGGCTCACGGGGCGGTTGTTTCGTGAGTTTGGCATTACGGTGGCCGGGGCCGTGATCATTTCATCCTTTGTGGCACTTACCTTGTGCCCGATGCTGGCAACGCGTTTGCTCAAGCGACGGGAAAAACAGACCTGGTTTTACACGAAAACAGAACCATTTTTTGTTTGGCTAAATGGTTTGTATAACCGCTCACTTGATTCGTTTATGTCGCGGAAATGGGTGGCCGGACTCATTGTCGTCGTGACTTCCGGGCTGATATTTTTCCTTATGGAAATCCTTCCCAAGGAGTTGGCTCCCATGGAAGATCGCTCGTCGTTTCGCGTAATGGCCACGGGTCCGGAAGGGGCCACTTTTGAATACATGGATGCGTATGCCAACACAATCAGCCAACTCGTCCAAACGAACATACCGGAAGCAGAATCAATTGTGACGGTTACTTCGCCAGGTTTTGGGGGTTCGGGCTCTGTAAATTCGGCGTTTATTTCGGTCAACCTTTCGGATGTGGAAAACCGAACACGGTCGCAACAGGAAATAG
>JAOUOM010000032.1 GCA_029880385.1 Cyclobacteriaceae bacterium
CAGCATGTCTGGCCAGCTGGTCGGCAATTAAAATGGCACGGGGTACTTCCATCATGGTGCCAATCCTGTATTCCACCTGATCATGTCGTTCGATGAACACATTTTTTATTTCATCTTTTACCAGGTCGGCCTGCATTTTAAATTCCGATACGGTACCCGTAAGGGGGACCATGATTTCAGGTTTGGTTTTAATTCCCTTTCGTTTGAGATTGATGGCAGCCTCAATTATCGCACGGGCCTGCATACGCGTGATTTCAGGATAGGTATTGCCCAGTCGGCATCCCCGATGGCCCAGCATCGGGTTTACTTCCGAAAGTTTTTTCACTTTTTCACGAATGGCACGGATCGGAATATCCAGCAAAGTGGCCATCTGTTTTTGCGCCTGTTCCTCATTGGGCAAAAACTCATGCAATGGCGGATCGAGCAATCGTATCGTTACCGGCAGTCCGGCCATCACCTCGAGAATCCCCTCAAAATCCTTTCGCTGCAAAGGCAATATTTTTTTAAGGGCTGCATTCCGGCCATTTTCCCCTTCAGCCATGATCATTTCCCGTACCAGCATTATACGGTCATCTTTGAAAAACATATGCTCCGTCCTGCACAAGCCAATTCCTTCGGCACCAAACTGCCGCGACATCCGGGCGGTTTCGATGGTATCGGCATTGGCAAATACTTTCAGGCGGGCATACCGTTCCGACATATCGATAAGGCGGGCAAAATCCTTGCTCAATTCCGGCATCCGTGTAGCGATCTTTCCTTCCAGTATTTCGCCGGTAGATCCATTTAGTGAAACCCAATCCCCCTCTTTCAGCCTCTTTTTTCCGATGGTAACTTGTTTTTTCGTTTCCTCTATTTGTAGTTCTCCTGCACCGGAGATACAACATTTCCCCATTCCCCTGGCAACTACGGCCGCATGGGAAGTCATCCCCCCGCGTGCGGTAAGAATGCCTGCTGAAGCATCCATCCCCGCCAGGTCTTCGGGTGAAGTCTCCGTCCTAAGCAGAATTACGTTTCGACCTAAAGCGGCCCATTCAACGGCTGTTTCCGAATTAAAAACAATTTGCCCGCTTGCAGCCCCGGGAGAAGCCGGTATCCCCTGGGCAAGTACTTTTGCCCTATCCAACGAATCCCTGTCAAAAACCGGATGCAACAGTTCCTCCACTTTATTGGGATCGATCCGTTTGAGCAGGGTGGTTTCCTTTATCATGCCTTCATCGAGCAGGTCTAGCCCTATCCGAATCATTGCTTCCCCTGTCCGCTTGCCGTTTCGGGTCTGCAAAATCCATAATTTCCCCTCCTGAATGGTAAATTCCATGTCTTGCATATCCCGAAAATGATCTTCCAGTTCTTTTTCAATAACCAAAAGCTGCTGGAATACACCGGGCATTGTTTCTTCCAGTGATGCATATTTCAACTTCCTGGTTTTTTCGGGGATATTAGACAGGCGGGCCCAACGACGCGACCCCTCCCGTGTGATCTGGTGCGGCGTACGGATGCCGGCCACCACATCCTCGCCCTGCGCATCGATCAGGTACTCTCCATTAAATATATTTTCGCCTGTAGCAGCGTCTCGTGTAAAGGCCACGCCCGAAGCTGACTGATTTCCCATATTACCATAGACCATGGCCTGTACGTTGACGGCCGTTCCCCAGTCATCGGGCAGATGATTCAACTTACGGTAAACGATGGCTCGGGGGGTGTGCCAGCTTTCGAAAACAGCCATGATGGAGTTCCAGAGTTGTTCTTCGGGCTGTTGGGGAAAAGAGAGTCCGGTAAGCTCCTGAATGGCATTTTTATAGCGAGAGACCAGTACTTTCAACTGTTCGGTTGACAGGTCCTGATCCGTTAGTACGTTTTCTTCTTTTTTTAGCTGGGACAAAATCCCTTCAAAAACATCTTCGGTAGCCGTGGCGTATTTATTGACCTTCATGACCACATCCCCGTACATCTGAATAAATCGCCGATAGGAATCCCAGGCAAAATGCGGCTTTCCCGATTTCTTTGAGAGCCCCTCCACTACTTCATCATTGAGGCCTATGTCCAGGACTGTATCCATCATACCGGGCATGGAATCCCTGGCACCGGACCGGACCGACACCAGTAAAGGCTCGTCCGGATTGCCAAACCTTGCCTGCATCGTATGTTCGATAAAACCCAGACCTTCTGCTACTTCATTTTGAAGTACGTCCCGGATTTTTTCTTTCCCCATCAGGTGGTACTCCGTGCACACGTCGGTGGTAATGGTAAAACCCGGGGGGACAGGCAACCCTATACGGCTCATTTCAGCCAGGTTTGCTCCCTTTCCTCCCAAAAGCGGCTTCATTTCGGCACTTCCTTCGGCCAGGCCAGGCCCGAATTTATACGACCGCTTAATCGTAATTTCTGGGGATTTCATAGGACAACATCGGTTAAGGTAAGACTTAATCGATATTAGCCTGATTTCCAGTGAATCGGAATGATCAACTCAATCCCGAAATCCTGATTTTTGAGAGGTATTAAAAAAAACTACGACGATTCGTGAATTATCGGATCAGTCGAAGGTCATTAGCTTGGGATCTGGCTCCAGCAACCGGTTAAAAATTGCCAACAAATTATCCATATCCCAGGGTTTTGTTACAAAATCATGAATACCAAAGCTATCAACCGCCTCCTTAAGTTCATGTCGCTTAATGAAGCCACTGAGAATCATCCGACGGATGTTGGGATTATACTCATAGACTTCTTTCAACAAATCGGTCCCATTCATTTCCGGCATCCGGTGATCGGATACGATGATGTCAATTTTTTCATTTCGTATGATTTCCATTGCCTCTACCCCACTCAAGGCAATGTGCACATTAAAAATCCGTCGAAAGGACGTCTTAAATCCCCGTAGGTTTGGTGCTTCATCATCTACATATAAAATTGAAAATTCCTTTTTCGGTTTTTCGATTTTGGTAGCTACTTCTTCTTCCATAGTAATTATTTTCCTTAGCTGATGTTAAATATTCACGTTACGTCAATGGTCAGTTTGTTGACTGCTTTTCAATATGCTTATTTTCTTATCGTCATTCTCCCTACAGGTAGCCCAAGCCAGGGGGGTTGTACAGCAGCCAGCCGGTGAGGCTGTACCTGCTCACCCTCGTTTCGGCCACTTCATGCTCGACCACATCACTCTTAAACATGACACACCTTCTGGCTATCGGCTCTACCCTAACTTCACGATCCTCCGGCTGAAATATCTTCAGCTCTCCCCCATCACCTGGCTGCCAGTTGTCGTTGAGGTATATCACAACCGAAATCAACCGGTTTCTCCGCTCCCGAAACTGGTCAACATGCCGTTTGTAAAATGCCCCCGATGGATAATGTGCCAAATGAAATTCGAAACCAGACAAACTTAAAAAACATAGTCGGTTCAAATTCCTAACGACTTCTTCGGCCAACATAAAAAATGGCCGCATCTCTTCATCCCTTGGCAAGTCTAGCCAATAAACAAAATCACCACGTATGGATGTGTCTACCTGATACGCCTGTTGCGTCCCAATCCCTGCTTTTGAAAACTCATCCTCCTCCATTTTACTTTCCAAAAAGGATCGGATCATCCGAAAATCCGTTTCCGAAATAAAGTCATCAACCACTACATAATCTTGAGCTGACAACTGATCGACCCAGTCAATCCATTTGTCCTCGGGAAAAATTTCCACTGACAGTTTTCAATAAGCAACACAAATTTCCATGAACTATCTGTCAATGCCAAATTTCACCAAAAAAAGACCCTGACTTTATTTCAAAAACGGATTATACCACTTTTGATAATCAGGGTCTTTCGTGTATATCTGTAAAAATCGCTATGCCTCCACGGCTACTTCACCCAGTTCTTTTTGCAGCTCAAGTTGAAGGTTCATGGCCACAGGTGCATAATCGGCAAATTTCATTGAAAAACTGGCCCTTCCCTGTGTGATGGACTGAAGGGAAGTCGTGTACCTGTCCATTTCGGCCAAAGGCACCCTTGATTTAATCACCTGATAGGCTCCATTAGCTTCCATTCCCATGATAATGGCCCGTCTTGTCTGAAGGTCTGTCATTACCTCGCCCATGATATCTTCGGGCACATTTACTTCCACATCATATACCGGCTCCAGCAACTGGGGTGAAGCCGTAAGAAAAGCATTTTTAAAGGCATTGAGACCGGCCAGTTTGAATGCGATATCATTGGAATCGACCGGGTGCATCTTGCCATCGTATACGATCACGCGTACGTCGCGGATGTAGCTCCCCGTCAGCGGCCCGTTACTCATTTTCTCCAGGACTCCTTTGAGGATGGATGGGATAAAACGCGCATCAATGGTACCCCCGACAATACAATTGAAAAACTCCAGCTTGCCTCCCCACTCCAGGTCAATGAGCTGTCGCTCACGTACGTGCACACCGGTTGGGTTGGGTGCTCCTTCCGTATACGGGCCTACTTTAAGGAAAACTTCGGCAAACTGACCGGCACCCCCACTTTGCTTTTTGTGTCGGTATTGTGCATCGGATTCCTTTTGTATGGTCTCGCGGTATGGGATGCGTGGCTTCACAAAGTCCACATGCAGGTTGTATACGTTTTCCAATATCCATTTGACGACCGTAAGGTGGAGTTCGCCCTGGGCACCCAACAGCAGTTGCTTCAATTCGCTCGAATACTGGACCGTAATGGTTGGGTCTTCTTCCCTGAGTTTATGAAATACATCCCCTATTTTTTCTTCGTCACTTTTGTTTTTGGCTACAATGGCGGTTTGGATCCGTGGCTCCGGAAACTTCATTGGCATGACATCATCGTCCACCCCCCGGTCACTCAGGGTCTGGTTGGTTGAGGTATTTTTCAGCTTCAGGGTGGCACCTATATCGCCGGCTGTCAGGCGTTCCACATTATCCCGCTTATGCCCGTCGATCACAAAAAGCTGATTCACACGTTCGACTTGCCCCGTTTGATGGTTTAGCAGTTCCATGCCTTCTTTTATTTCGCCTGTCACCACCTTAAAAAATGACATCCTTCCCAAATTGGGCTCCTGAAGGGTCTTGTATATAAAAATTTCAGCCGGTGCCTTCGTTTCATGGGGTATTTCTTTCCCGTCGGCTGTATGCTCGGGCAGGGCATCTACTGCCGAGGGTGCCACATTATCGATAAATCCCATCAGGCGGCCACTTCCCATATTCTGCAAAGCAGACACACAAAAAACCGGGAACACCTCGTGCTTCATCATGCCTATTTTCAGTCCCTTCCTCATTTCATCCTCGTCCAGTGTGCCCTTTTCAAAATACTGCTCCATCAGGCTTTCATCATTCTCTGCCGCTTTCTCCACCAGTTCATTGTGCAGGGCATTGGCCCGCTCCTGTTCACTGGCCGGAATGGGTTTTTTCTCAGGCTTGCCTCCACCTTCCGGGAACACATACATCGTCATTTTCAGCAAATCGATGATTGCGTTAAACTGGGGTCCTTCATTGACCGGATACTGCATCAGGGTCACTGCCGCCCCAAACTTTGACCGCAGGGATGCCAGCGACGTATCAAAATCCGACTTTGGATGATCCAATTGATTGACGACAAACAACGTAGGTTTCCTGAACTGATCCACATATTCCCACTGAATACCGGTAGCGACTTCTACCCCGTGCTGCCCGTTGATCAAAAACACAACCGTGTCGGCCACCCGTACACCGGAGATCATCTCCCCTACAAAATCATCCAGGCCCGGCGTATCCAGTATGTTGATCTTATAATTTCGCCATTCGGTATGCAACAGCGTCGTATAGACCGAACTACCGCGTTCGTGCTCTACCGAGTGATAATCCGAAACGGTGTTCTTTTCTTCTACCGTGCCCCTGCGGCTGATCAGTCCGGCCTCAAACAACATCGTCTCGGCCAATGTTGTCTTACCGGACTTGGGACTGCCTAACAGCGCAATGTTTTTAATGTGTTTGTCATCAAAGTATTTCATGGTTTGTGGGGTTTAATGAACATTAATATTGACATCTCAAGCATGTCAAAAAACTACCGGAAGGTAAAAGTTACAAAATTTGCAGGACAGAACCTAAGTCAGGTAATACAGCCCAAAGGAATGACTTGTGTCAGTTCATTACGAACAAAATTTTGGAGCGACACCTGTTGGCTGTCAGGTCACTGTACGCCCGTGCTCACTATTCCGCCCCTCTGCCACCCCTACCGTTCGCCCGGGGCTATTGATCCAGTGCCCCGCCTTCTACCAGCCATCAACCACCGCAAAGTACCACTGCCCACTGCACCAATTGTCCCTCCACATCAAAATCCATATCATTGCAGCCTATTATTACCTCCCAACTTTTAACGTTTTTATAACATGATTTCATCAAACACCAAACACCGGACAATCATTGGTATCGCCCTGGTTGCCCTGCTGGCAGGCTGCACTACACCTGCCCCTACCCAACAGCCTGCTCCACAAACCGAGAATATACAAGCTGATAGGAAAAGCCCCCAACTCCGCCACGTCGTGTTGTTTAGTTTCAAAGCCGACGCAGACTCCATGGCCGTCGTGGCCGTCGAAAAAGCCTTTATCGAACTCCCCTCCAAAATTGCCGAAATCAAAGACTTTGAATGGGGCTACAACAACAGCCCCGAAAACCTCAACAAAGGCTTCACCCACTGTTACTTTGTTACCTTCGACAGTGAAGACGGCCGGGCCGCCTACCTGCCCCATCCCGACCATCAGGCCTTTGTCTCCCTCCTGGACGGTCTGCTGGAAGATGTGCTGGTCGTGGATTACTGGACACGGTAATAAATCCCTTCCCCTCACAAAACAAAACCCGGAATTGAACCGGGTTTCGTTTTGAATAACGTTACAAAAAAATGCTGATTTACATACCCCCACTCCTTCAGGGGTAACATCTTCCATGTCTAAGGGTCGGCTTACCGCTGGTCATTGATAAACACGAAGTTTTCACCGTCAGCCAGAGCCAAGCCCGGTAGCAAACTACCCCGAGACCACGCTATTGTACGTCCAGTGTCCAGGTGATATCAATGTCCGACTCCCCGTCCACCGATGTGCTGGTCGCTGATTTGATGCCCGGCTGGTGTTTGAGCAGGACACGAAACGCCCCTGACCCGCCAGACCCTGTCACCCAACTGGTCAGCAGGCCGACAGGCAACCCCTGGCTATCTGTGTCTTTGTAGACAACAGGCTGCGTACGGTCGGCCACATTGCCCACGCCTGCCGGATTCGAAAAAAGCCCGTCTGCAAAAGCAAAGAAAAACATGTGCTCATGGCCCTCTGCAACGATTTCATCGGTTATATTGGTGTTTGCCAGGCTGTTTTTCACCTCGATGGAAAGGGTATAGGTCGTATTGGGAACCAACACAGGATGGGAGACCACCACCAGGCCCTGAGAACCTTCCCCGTCCGGATCCTGTGCCAATGCCGTAACGGGCACCACACTCCCCTCTGCCAAAAACGAAAGGATCACGTCGGTCACAATTTCTTCTTCATTGGGTATTTCCGGCACATCATGGTCATTACAACTGACCAAACAGGAAAGTGCCAGTGCGACGATCAGTCCCCTGCCAGCTATAGTTATTTTCATTTGTTTCATTTAATTTATTGCAACATTGTTGCAAACATACACCCGAACAGAAACATAGTAAAACATTTTCAGCGAATTAAAATTTGTAGGTCAATGAAAGCTGAAAATCACGGCCCGTCTGATCCGAAAAATAACGCAATCGATCCATATACGACCGGTAACTGGTATTAGTCATATTGGCAACCCGAAATGCAATACGTACTTTTCGGAGTGATGCGTCCAGCCCGGCACCCAACAAGCCATAACCTGCCGGTGCAGCCAGAAAATCGAAGGTACGGTCGTTTGTGGCAAACAAGTCAGTCCCACTGGATTGTGCTGCCACGATTTCTTGCATGGATAGGACCCTGGGAGCCTGCCAGGCACGAAAAACATAATTTCCCTCCACATACAAACTAAATTCACTCCATTTCCAAAACGGACGGTTATAACGGCCCCTGTATGTTACATTGGCTGGTGGCATCCCCACAAAATAATCCCTGTGGCGTACATCTCCTGCCCATAAATAACTGGCCGAAAGGCTGGATTCCAACTGGCGGCTATGCTTCCACCGCACATCAGCATCCCCCCCAAAAAGCAGGGCATCGGTCTGATGGTACACAAAATAGGGGAACGTGCCACGTACGGTAGTCGTAATTCCGGCCGGACGAGTGTAAATGTAGTCCCGTATCAGGTTGATGTACCCTGTCAGTTCGTACTGAAAGTTGTCATGCGTATTCTCAAGGCTGTTTATCCATTTGATCCCAAGCTCGGGCTTGACAGGCTGATCCTGTGGATCCACCAGGGCCGGTCGGGTCACAACATTGTTTGACAGATCGGTATCATATGTCAGAAAACCATATTCGTAAACCGACTGGTGACGACCAAATCCGTACATTTCCACAATGTTGGGGGGTCGCCACGCCGAAGCCAGGTTTGATCGCACTACCACTGATTCGCCCGTGTGCACCATGCCAAGTGAAGTGGTGATGTTTTGATACGTATAGGCATGTTCATAGCGGTTTCCCTGATAGACACCACGAACCGATGCATATTGAAAATCGTATCGAAATCCCGCCTCAAGTGTGAAGGCACCTGCCTCCCGGCCTTCAGTTACAAAAAATCCCAATTTGCTAAAGTTATAATTGGGTACAAACTGTGCCGTATTGGTACCGGGCAGGTTGTTGTTGTCCTGATAAAGCCACTGAACCCCCACAATTCCACCCACTCCCGCTAGTTGCGGATGATACCAGTTTGTCTCCAGTGAATGCGATGCCAGCCTCAAATCGATGGACGGAATGGGATTTTGCGCCCCCTTGCGGATATCATACTCCTGACGATTGTTTACCTGCCAGCCATAGGTCACCTCCAGTTCATGGCCACCCCGGAGCAGGGTACCATTCAACTTGAACAATTGATGGTCTACCTGCTGAAAAGGTTGCCTGATTTCATAGGAAAAGGGACGGGTTTCCTGCGGTGGTTCTGTCGACATAGCACGGATCAGGTCATCACTATTCCCGTTGAAGGCCCCCCTCAATATCCCCAGTTTCTGATAAACATGGCTGTAGTAGCCTTCCAGGTCTAGTTTTCCTTTATGATAACGGACACCTGCCCCATAGCTATACTCACGTTTGCCCGTATTGGTCAATGAATAAGCAGGTGCATGCAGGTCTCCCTGCCCCACGCCACTACCCTGTACTCTCCATCCCATGCGTTCGTATCCTTTTTCCAGTTTGAAATTCGCTTCCCCATAACGTCCATTGCTGGCCCCACGCATTCCCAGTTGTCCGCTCACCGGCTCATGTAGCCTGATCGGATGGGAACCTATCAACAGCACGCCCCCCAAGGCTTCAGGTCCAAACCGAACTGTCGATGCCCCTTTTACCACTTCGATCTGATCGGCCAGGGTCGGGTCAATTTCCGGGGCATGCTCAGTGCCCCAGTTTTGAAATTCGTGCCGAACCCCATTGTTTATAACCAAAATCCGGTTGCTGTGCAGGCCATGGATCACAGGCTTCACAATATTTTGTCCTGTCTGCAGGGTATTGACACCTGAAAGCTGGCCGGCAAGGTCACCAAACGAATTGCTTTTGGCATCTTCAAAGCCTTTTGCATCCAACACATGCGACTGAAGCGATCGTTGGCTTGAACTGTTTTGTTCTGCCTCCACAATCACACTCGACAACATAA
>JAOUOM010000539.1 GCA_029880385.1 Cyclobacteriaceae bacterium
TTTTTCGGATACCTTCTTTGTATACGATCAGGGGCTTTCCGCGCTCCAGGGTGTAATTGGCCAGTAATTCATCGGTTCGGATGGCAGCCTGGTCATATTCATTGATTCGAAAAGGAAATTCAAATCCGGATTCATCGGTTCGGATGGCTGTGGAAAAATTCCGGATTTTTAAGTGCTTGGATAGTTCGGTGAAAATTTGTTGGAAAAGCTGGATGGGGGCATAGCCGTAGTGTGACAGGTTGGCAATGGAATAGTACAGGCTTTGGGCACTTTCGGCCCTGACACGCTCACTGATGTCATAAAAAACACAACGTATTTCGATTGGCAAATCATTGACAAAAAAGCTCGTGATTTGTCCATTTACATAGATTTTCTTTCCCTGATTGCTTTGGAATACCGTATTGATCCGCACGGTGCCCGGATTTGAAATTAATTTATCCAGATTCGTAAAAAGCTGGCTATGGTATTCCGAATGGATGATGTCTGACAGTTGGAGCGATTGAATCTGCTTTTCACTGTACCCAAGCTTAAAGCGACATGCCTGATTAATGAATTGTAGCTTGTGGTCTCCTCCCAGGATAATGATGAGGTCATTTGAGGAATGATAGAGTTCCTCCAGGCTTTTGGTGGTTCTTTCGCTCAGTTCCCGATACTCCCTGTGACTGTGGGCGAGAGCGGTTTTCAGACCAACGACTTCCTGGCGCAAGGGGGCCATTTCATTATTTTGCGAATCCATATGCTAAAAATAGGTAAATCCTGCATTTAGTTGACATTCGAATCCGTTACTTTCTGTAATCGGGCGATTGCCTGGATGAATAATGGGAAATAATCAAAAAAGCCACTCCCGGACTTTCCGAAGTGGCTTTTTAGCGTACCAGCGTTTGTTTGTTACGCGTTTTTATTGATGTTGTTCAGGTCTTCAAAAGCCTGGGTGAGCCGCTTGACGAAACTCTTTTCACCCTCGCGCAACCAAACCCGTGGGTCATAGTATTTTTTGTTGGGTGAATCTTCTCCTTCAGGGTTGCCAATCTGTCCTTGCAGATAGCCCTCCTTGGCTTTGTAAAAATCCTTGATGCCTTCCCAAAAAGCCCATTGCATATCGGTATCAATGTTCATTTTGACCGCACCGTAGGCTATTGCCTCCCTGATTTCTTCCTGGGTGGAACCAGATCCGCCATGGAAAACAAAGTTGACCGGGTTGTGGCCGGTTCCAAATTTCTTTTGGATATAATCCTGTGAATTTTTAAGAATGACCGGTGTAAGTTTTACGTTTCCGGGTTTGTATACGCCATGCACGTTGCCAAATGCGGCGGCAATGGTGAAATTGTCCGAAATTTTCTTCAGGCTTTCGTAGGAAAAGGCTACTTCCTCGGGCTGTGTATAAAGTTTGGAATTGTCAACGTCCGTGTTGTCTACTCCATCTTCCTCGCCACCGGTCACTCCCAGCTCGATTTCCAGGGTCATTCCCATTTTCGCCATTCGGGCAAAGTATTTTGAGGAAATTTCAATGTTTTCTTCGAGAGGCTCTTCGGAAAGGTCGATCATGTGGGAACTGAAAAGCGGGCTGCCTGTTTTCTCAAAATGCTTTTCACTTGCATCCAGCAATCCGTCGATCCAGGGAAGGAGTTTTTTGGCTGCATGGTCTGTATGTAAAACGACCGGCACACCATATTTTTCTGCCATCAAATGCACATGGTGTGCACCGGACACGGCACCAATGATCGCGGCGGATTGGTTTTCGTTGGAAAGGGATTTTCCGGCATTGAAAATAGCTCCTCCGTTTGAAAACTGGATCATAACAGGTGAGTTTACCGCCTTGGCAGTTTCCAGAACTGCATTGATGGAATTGGTTCCTGTCACGTTTACTGCCGGCAAGGCAAAATTGTTTTCGTTTGCGTAGTTAAGCAGGTCGGTCACTTCCTGGCCGGTCAATACTCCTGGTCTGAATTTCATATTAGATAGAATGTTTTAAAACTATTTTTTGGCAAATATAACGGGTTCGGTTCAGATGAGACGGGCATTTGAGACGGGAATAAAAAAAGGGTTGGATTATTGAAAAATTCCTATTTTAACACCCTTGAAAAGGTGCTTTTTTAGGAGTCGTTTGCCTGAATCTTCAAATGGATTGATTTCAAACGATTGCGGAAACCCTTGCGTTGCAGGAAATCATGCACGCAAAAGCAACCTTTAAAAAGACAATAGATCATGCAAACCTGTGATTTTGGAGCAAACATGAAAGAAAAACCAGTTTTTTTCCATGTTTTGGTTGGGGGACTGGATCCTGGATCAGGCTTAATTTCGTATTGAAAACCATGAGGCCAGATAATAGTAGCACATACGTGTCTGGTCTTTTATAAATTATATACTTCAATGAATAAACCTCGTTTGACAACCGCCCAGATTTGGAATATGAGCATGGGATTTTTGGGGATCCAGTTTGGCTTTGCCCTCCAGAATGCCAACGCCAGCCGGATTTTGCAGACTTTTGGTGCCGATGTGGAGCATTTGTCCTGGTTTTGGCTTGCAGCACCGATAACA
>JAOUOM010000540.1 GCA_029880385.1 Cyclobacteriaceae bacterium
TTCGTATTTTGGCATGGACCACTACTCCCTGGACACTCCCATCCAATTGTGCCCTGGCAGTGGGGGAAAAAATTGATTATGTGAAGGTGAAAACCTTTAACCCCTATACATACAAGCCGGTTTCGGTCATTCTGGCAAGGGAATTGGTCGGAAAGTTTTTCAACGACAAAGGGAAGGATATAAAGTTAGCGGACTATAAAGCGGGCGATAAACTCATACCTTTTCAGATAGGCGATACGTTCAAAGGCCGTGAATTGTGTGAAGTACGGTACGAGCAATTGATGCCGTATGTGACCAATGAACAACTGGAGCAACATGGTTTTCGCGTAATACCCGGGGATTTTGTATCGACAGAAGAAGGGACAGGTGTGGTACATACGGCATCTGTTTTTGGGGCGGATGACTTTCGGGTAAGCCAGCAAAATGGCGTGCCCGCGGTGATGATTACCGATGAAACCGGCCAGGAAGTGCCGCTCGTCGACAAACAGGGACGTTTTGTGGCAGAAGTGACGGATTTTGCAGGCCGATTTGTGAAGGAAGAATATTATGACGAGGAAATCCGCCAGCATCCTGATTTTAAACCAACGGATGTACTCATCGCCATCCAGCTAAAAGAAGAAAACAAGGCATTTAAAGTAGAAAAATACGAGCACTCCTACCCGCACTGCTGGCGTACGGACAAGCCGGTTCTCTATTATCCATTGGATTCCTGGTTTATTAAGACCACAGCACTGAAAGACAGGCTCGTCGAACTTAATAAAACCATCAATTGGAAGCCCGCATCCACCGGTAGCGGTCGTTTTGGAAACTGGCTCGAAAACCTGGTGGACTGGAACCTGAGCCGCTCGCGGTATTGGGGAACACCCCTCCCGATTTGGGTAACGAAAGACCGTACCGAAGAAATTTGTATTGGCAGCCTTGCCGAACTGAAGGACGAGGTAGCCAAATCCGTGGATGCCGGCTTCATGAAGGCTGGTCTGCCGGAGGATTTTGACCTGCATCGCCCTTATGTGGATGATGTTGTGCTGGTGAGCCCTTCCGGGCAAGCGATGTATCGTGAACCTGACCTGATTGACGTATGGTTTGATTCGGGGGCCATGCCCTATGCCCAGTGGCATTATCCGTTTGAAAATGAAGACATATTCAGGGAGAGCTATCCGGCCGACTTTATTGCGGAAGGTGTCGACCAGACACGGGGGTGGTTTTTCACACTTCATGCCATTGCCACGTTGGTTTTTGATTCGGTTGCATTCAAAAATGTAATTGCAAACGGACTTGTGCTGGATAAAAATGGAAACAAGATGTCCAAGCGTCTGGGCAATGCCATCAACCCGTTTGAAACGATCGCTACCTATGGCCCGGATGCCACCAGATGGTACATGATTGCCAATGCCAATCCATGGGACAACCTGAAGTTTGACATGGATGGCGTGGTGGAAGTCCAGCGAAAATTGTTTGGCACTCTTTCCAATACGTATTCGTTTTTTGCTTTGTACGCTAACCTGGACGGTTTTTCATTTCAGCAAAGCCCACTGCCTCTGGCAAAGCGTACGGAAAGTGACCGCTGGGTACTGAGTCGGCTCAATTCGCTAATCGGCGAGGCAGATTCGGCCTATGCGGATTATGAACCGACCAAAGCAGCCCGGGCCATTCAGTCGTTTGTCGTGGACGACCTTAGCAACTGGTATGTACGCTTAAACCGAAAGCGTTTCTGGGTAGGGGAATATACGGAGGATAAGGAAGCCGCATATCAGACCCTGTACACATGTCTGAAAACGGTAGCCAAGCTCATGGCACCCATTGCTCCTTTTTATGCCGAGCAATTGTATCTCGACCTTAACGGGGTCTCTGCTTCTGATCAGGAAGAATCGGTTCATTTATGCCTTTTCCCCACGGTAAATGCGGGTGAAATTGATAAGGAACTGGAGGCACGAATGCACTTGGCCCAGTTGGCATCGTCGCTGGTTCACAGCCTTCGAAAGAAAGAAAAAATAAAGGTACGGCAGCCCCTGACACGCGTGTTGATCCCCATTTTGGATCAAAAGGAAAAAGAAAGGCTGATGTTGGTGGAATCGCTGATTATTTCTGAGACAAACGTAAAAACAGTGGAATACCTGGATGATGCCTCGGGGATAGTCGTAAAAAAAATAAAGCCAAACTTCCGAAAGTTGGGAGCATCATTTGGGGCACAATTGAAGCAGATCACGCCTGTAATCCAGCAAATGGGAAAAGATGAAATTGCGGCCTTTGAAAAAGAAGGCAAATTTTTGATTGACCTTGCAGACGGGCCTGTTACCCTGAGCCTGGACGATGTAGAGATTGTGTCCGAAGATATACCCGGCTGGCTGGTGGCCAGTGAAGACGGATTTACCGTGGCACTGGACATTACCATCACGGAAGCACTTAAAAAAGAAGGCCTTTCCCGCGATGTGGTAAACCGAATTCAAAACCTCCGAAAGGATAAAGGATTGGAAGTCCAGGATAAAATTAAAGTATCTGTTGCCTCTGCGGATCCGTTAATGGTGGAAGCAATA
>JAOUOM010000033.1 GCA_029880385.1 Cyclobacteriaceae bacterium
AGGCTGGATTTTGCCTGATTGAAATGGTTTCATTTTCATCCCATTCAATGAGTAAATCTGATTTGATGAAGTCGGGTTTGCACGGGTGATGATCCTGAAAGGCATTGATCAGAAACCCCATTTCCATTTCTTCCAGTGCTTTGTCCGATTGTGTCAACTCAGGGCGCAGGTCAATGATGCCATGGCATGAATCTGTTTGAGGCAAACGCCAAATGGCCATGGGAAAAGGATGGCCAATGATCTTACGGAACGTTTCAAATGGATTTGATTTGTTCACCAAACGGGAGATTATGTCTGGATTTTCTATTTTCACTTTGAATGGGATAAGATTGCCAGTGTGAGGCGGCTAATGCAAACCAGTTGCCCTTCTTCGTTTTTGATTTCAATTTGCCAGACATGTGTACCTTTTCCGATGTGAATGGGCATGCATTTTCCGGTCACATAACCCGATCGGGCCGATTTGATGTGGTTGGCGTTGATTTCCAGGCCTACGGCATATTGTTTTTTCATATCCAGGAGCAGGGTAGAGGCAATGCTTCCCAACGTTTCGGCCAATACCACGGATGCACCGCCATGGAGCAGGCCCATAGGCTGATGCGTGCGATGATCCACGGGCATTTTTCCAATCAGAAAATCACTTCCGATTTCTGTAAGCTCAATCCCAACATGTTCCACCATGCATCCTTTACTGATTTCATTTAGTTGGGCAACTTTTATTTCCTTGGGGAACATCGGTGGTGTAATTTTGGTGATTTGGGCAAATATACACCGGCATAGTGAATCAAAAGAAACTTTTCATCGTCCGTCATGGAGAGACGGAATTCAATAAAAAAGGCATGGTACAGGGGAGTGGAATCGATGCGTCCCTGAATGAAACCGGAAAGCGTCAGGCCCGTGATTTTTATAATGCGTATGCTGACTATCCGTTTGATAAAATATATATTTCCAAATTGATCCGGACAAAAGAATCCGTGCAGTCTTTTATCGATAAAGGGATCGATTATGAGGCACTAGCCGGATTAAACGAAATAAGCTGGGGGAGTCAGGAGGGGAAACCTTTTACACCAGAAACAGCCAGTATCTATAAAGAAACAACCGATCGTTGGCGTCGGGGGGAGCTGGATTTAAACCTGGATGGAGGGGAAAGCCCCAATGCAGTCATGAAGCGGCAAAAAGAAGCTTTTACCCATATTTTATCCAGGCAGCACGAGCGTCAGGTACTTATTTGCATGCACGGAAGAGCCATCCGGATTCTTTTGTGCTGGATACAGGGGATTCAATTAAGTGAAATGGATCAGTTTGAACATCAGAATTTAGGTTTGTACGAACTGGGCGCAACGGATAGTGGGTTTGAAATATTACGCCGGAATGATGTGTCACACATCTCTTTTTCTTATAGCCATGACGTATAAGGCTGATTGGTTTTGTAGGCCAAGGGAGGGTCAGGAAGAAGAATAGTCACATTATTTTACGTTTGTGTAAACCAATATTTGTAATTAGATTTTTTATGCTTTACATTTGACCCACCACATTGATTACCAGCTGTGGATGATTTAGTTGTTTTGGAAGAGGTTATCTTTACTAGATAGCCTCTTTTTTTATATCATTTGTGATAAAAATTCCCTTTCTTCTTGGTTTTGTATATCATTTGCTATACTTTTATGTCAATAGTGAGTATCTATACCATAGCTGGTTCTTAATGAGAGGGGGTTACAATCGTAACCCTTTCTTTTATTAACGTTTAATGGTTGTTTTGGCATTTTTTTAAGGAACATGAAAGTTATTAATGATCGGATTGCGAATCTAATCTCTGAGCTGGATTTAAATCCCCATTCGTTTGCAGAGCAAATAGGTGTAAAAGGGGCTGTCGTATATAACATTATACGGGGTCGTAGAAATAAGCCGAGTTTTGATGTCCTGGTCAAAATTCTGGCTATTTATAAAAATATCAATACCGACTGGTTGCTCAAGGGTGAAGGGGATGTATGGAATCGATCCGATGTAGGTGAGGATGGCCATGTATATGACCTGGAATACCGAATCCGAAAATTGTTTGAGCAATTAGAAGTGGAAATGGAAGATATCACTGCATTGCAGGAGTTGCGGATATTGGTTGAGCTATTAGTGGATGAGAATACCTTTCATAAGAATAAAATCGTAAGGCTATACGAGAAAAATGACAAGCTTATGGATGTGCTTCGCGAAAAACTGGGAATCGACATTTGATTTATTTCAATGACCTGATTGCTTTTTCCAACTCAACCTTTCGGTTAATTTGAAGAATGGCTGAATACCCTGAATAGAAAATGACCGACACGATAATCAGAAGCAAAGCCAGTCCACTCCAGAATTCATACATCGTATTTTTTTCCTGCTGGTTTACCAGCGAATAATACCGTTCGGTAATCAGCTTCAGGTTTTGTTGTTTGTCCAATCGCTCTATTTCAAGCTGTTTGTTCAGGAAATTATTCAGGTTTTTAGCGTAAAGCTTGCTATAGGTATGGGCCTTATGTATATCATTTTGAGCCTCATAAACTAGTGTTAGTTTATTGTAGACTTCATAATAGTTTAAATCCTTGTTAAAGGTGGTAGTGTCAATAATGCTCTCGCCCTGCAACAGGTATTTTTTTGCCAACTCAAAATTTCTTTGTTCAAAATGAATGGTTCCAATGTCATACAGGGTAACAAAAATTGAATTCTTGTTTTCAGGTTCACTCGATTGCTTAAAGGCCAGCGACTGGTTGTAATAAAAAAGGGCACTGTCAATCTCATTATGCGCATAAAAAGTATTGGCAATGTTGTGGAGGGCATAGCCTTTGTATTTTTCAAAATCCTGATAGGTATCCACCAGACGAATAACGTATTGGTATTTCTGTACTGCTTCCGAAACCCGGTGAAGGGCATTTAATGAAATCCCCTGGTGTAAGGCATTTTTCACTTCCAGAAATCTGTCCCCGACTTTTTTATTGATTTCATCCGCTTCGTTCAGGAACAGCAGGGATGATTCAGGATCTCCCGTATTCCGGTGATATTCAGCAATTTTATTCGTCAGGTTTCCTATTTCACTCAGGTTGTTACTTTTATTGGCAATTTCCAGTGCGGCGAAATAATAATCAACCGATGCCTGATTGTCATTGAAGAGGGCATGTATTGTGCCCAGGTTTGAAAGTAGTTTTATTTGGGTGTTTTCGATTCCTTCGTAATATCCTTCATCTGCGTAGCGGAGTGCTTCCAGATAAAAAATAATTGATTTTCCGTAATTTCCGTGGTGGCTTTCTTCCAGATAAGCCATAATGTAATTGGCTTGCACCATACCATAGGTATCTCCTAGTTTGGAAGAAACACGAAATAAACTGTCGGCCAATTTGAAACTGGCTTCCGGGTTCTTTGACAACAAAGAGATGGATTGATCGAAAAGCTGATTGACTTGATGAAGACCTGATTTACCATATAATGGAAAAGTCAGAGCGAAAGCAAGGCAGATGATAAGTGGTTTCAATGTGTTGGTGGCTGATTCCTTGATGCAATATAAAAAAAAAGCGAGACAATTACGTCTCGCTTCATATTATTTGACTGGCTTGCCTTTCAGGATCCCGGAGGAATGGTCGAGTTGGATCCCTGATCGGTACTCATGGGCTGTGCAAGCTCGATTTCGTCAATTAGCTGCTGCATGGTTTCGTCTTCCGTACAGGATGTGAAGCCGGCGATTAATAGAATAGCGAAGAAATAGGTGAGTTTCATGATTTTTTTCATAGCGTACATATTTTGGTTAATTTGCACTACAATACTACCTTTGTTTGTTGTGTTTATCCACATTTACAGATGTTTGATACCCACAATTTACAAACATTAATATCCTATTATTCAGATAGATATAAACGAAAAACAAAACATTTCCACAGACTTATTCACAATATTTGGAAAACAATGTAATTAGTTATAAACAAAATAATATATTCATGAATTATTCAAAGATATTTCGGTATGGAGTACTGGTAATTTTGCTTACCGGATGTCAGCAATCATCTTCCAATTATCAAAATTTCGGTGCCCGTCTGGATGAAAACAACGTAAAGGCCCTGGATGTTTTGTCACAGTTGGATGCTGACGACACAATTTCTGTCAAACTGGGAGGGGTAGTAACCGACGTATGCCAGTCCAAAGGATGCTGGATGGTATTGGAAAACCCGGGTGATGACCCGATTCGGGTGACGTTTAAAGATTATGGTTTTTTTGTTCCCAAGGATATTTCAGGCAAATATGTCATTGTGGAAGGTGTGGTACGCAAATCAATTCTGGGTGAAAAAGAAGCCCGGCACTTTGCGGAAGATGCCGGGCAGATTTATGATTCTTTGCGGGTATATTCTGAATATTCATTTGTTGCCAACGGGGTATTGCTGGCAAATGAAGCAGGGAATTAACTGTAAAAGCTTTTTTGTTTCTTTTTTTCGAATATCTGACGGAATGACGCTCCCGTAAGGGACGCAAATCCCGCAGAAAAGGCTCCGATCAATCCTGCCACTAAATGCAGTAGGGTTGTGTCTGTAACCGGGAAAAGCTCAATGATTTTTTGGGATAATATGGAGGATGTTTCTATGTCCAGTTTAAACGAAAGACCCAGCCAAACCATTCCTCCAGCCAAAAAACCTGAATTAAATGCATTAAACCCATTGCCCTTGATAAGTAAACCACCCAAAAAAGCAATGATGAAAATTATCCACCAGGGCGTATAAAAGGGGAGCAGATAGGAAAATGCCGCTATAAAAATTAAACGAAGGATGAATTTCATGATTAGTTTGGCTTTAGTTCTGATTGATAAATGATACCTGTTTGTGAAGGGGCAGTCGTGAACAAAAGGGAATAATAATTTCCTGTAGCCCAGTTTTCAATCATGTGCGCATACATGGGGTTGCCCGGGTTTCCCGACTGGCTTCCGGGATATACGCCCCATGCCTGGACACCATCAGGATTCAATTCTACGACCATTCGCCAGGAGGGGCCTGCTGTCTTTCCGGCAGCATTGACAATGTGGTTGTTGCCTCCGATTTTTATTTGTTGCTTGCTGAAGGGCTGTATGCCAAGCAGGTGGTTTATTTCCGTGTTCTTATAAATGTACCATTCATAACTTTCCCCTTTTTCTGTTTTCCATTTCTGCAAGCTATCCACCATGTCAAAAAAGGATTGGTTTATGATGTCACCGGCCTGCTCAATGGGTTCGGTCCCTATTTTATCAAAAAAGTCGAATCCCGGGTTTTCATTGATCAGGTAGGTGGTGGTATAGATCGTGGGCCTGATCACCTTTACGGATACGGTATCAAATTCATCCCAAATCTGGTCGTACATCAGATCCCACCATATCTGGAATAACGTAGGGCTTTTCAACTCAGGTTCGTTGAAATAGTCCCATCGTGACAACTGACTAAACAGTTCTCTGGCCTCCGATGTGAGTGCGGTACTGTCAATATTCCCAAGCATGGCCGGCAAAGCTTCCGAAGCAATGTAATTGAAATTGTCATTCTGAAGCTTTATCATATCTGTCGGCGTAATGTTGTTCATGATCCTCAGCCTGTCATTGATCCTGCGGTTTCGATAAAATTCAAAATTGTAATCATAGACATAATAGGGGTAGAGCGTGTCTACCTGATGTTGATTGGCACTGCTGAGAAATCCCTGGCTGGGGTTTTTGGCAAACATTTGATGTTCGAAGGGGATAATGTTTTTCCACTCCGACGTGGGCTTTGTCCCATCCAGTAAAAACTTGCCCTGGCCGGGCCATTTCACGGGAAACCTCCCCGGCGCACGTATGGCTATGTCTCCGTCGACAGAAGCAAAAATGGCATTCTGGGGCGGGCCCGTAAAATAGGTGAGTGCCTGGGTATAATCATCGTAATTGCGGGCTGTGTTTAGCTTGTACATGGCCGTGTAAGTGGTGTTTTCACGATGGGCCATCCATTGCATGGCGTAGTTGATTTTGCCGCCCTTCCCAAGAAAATTACGATCATATACGACAGGGCCCTGGTGGACATAGACAATGGTGTCATAAAAATCCTTCCCACCTTTTATTTTTATCTTTTCAACGATCTTCTCGGTCTTAAACCACTGTCCGTTATACTCATATTCGTCACGTTGATTGTCTTTGAACCGAATGGAATACCAGTCAACCTGATCACGTGGCGAATTGGTAAATCCCCAGGCAATGGAATCATTAAATCCAATCAATAGGGGCATGGTACCTGGTACCGTAACGCCCATGGCATTGATCCCCGGTGCATTGAGGTGCGCTACATACCAAATGGAGGGAATGGTAAGTTGCAGGTCGGGCTCGTTGGCCAGAAGCGGATGGCCGGATTTTGATTTGGCCCTGTTTACAGTGAAATTATTGCTGCCAAATATCCGGTCAGGTTTTTTCAGGGTATGGGGGGTCAATGCCAAAGGCATGGCTGCCTGCGGGTTTTCTGCCGGTATGGGATCAAAGTCCCACTTTGTGCCTGCGGGTATTATCGGTGATAAATTGCCAAGCTGATCGGGAAACAGGACATTGAACATGTCTTCGCCAAACAGGGTCAGCGCATTGGTGTTTTCCAGATCGGACTCTCCCTTGGATAGGGTATTGCACAATAGCCCGTAGGCCATGCACGATTTGAGTGTGGTCCATGGCTCAGGACTATAGTCGAGTAATTTGAACTCCAGGGGATAATCTGCACGGCTCAGCTGGCTGATGTAGGCATTTACCCCTGCCGTATAGGCTTCGGTCAGCCGTTTCATTTCTTCATCCTGCATCAGGACATCATGAAAATCCTCGGTCATTTTTTTTAAACCGATGCGCCTGTTTTCCCTGTCAAAAGCCAGGGCTTTGTCACCCACGATTTCCGATATACGCCCAAACACGACCCGGGAATAAAAATCCATTTGCCACAACCGGTGATAGGCCGTGACATATCCCTGGGCAAAATGGAGATCTTCCCTGGTGGAGGCAAAAATGTGGGGGATCATTTGCTCATCAAACTGAACAGTCACCGATCCGCTTATCCCTTCCAGTTTCAGGGAATTTGGCAGGTCAATGGCATGTGTTTCAGCATTTTGCAAATACCCCTGGTGAGGACTGAGCAATTTACCTAAAGGTGGTATATCCCCAATGGGAAAGTTAAGCGCCACAAAAATGATAATCGTGTGTGCGAGAAAGAATACGAACCTGAAAATTTTCATACGGCCAAAATAGAATGAAATCTTAAATTAACGTAATAAGTTTGATAAATGAACTACGGAAAATTAAAACCTTTTTTGGATAGGGTGGGTGCCGGTGTCCTGCTCGTGGTTTTCTTGCCTTTTTTTGCCTTTTTGATCATGCTACTGGCCATTGCCCAGCGGGGCAGCGTCTTTTTCCTTCAGGTGCGTGCGGGCAAAAATGATCAGCCTTTCCGGATCTATAAGTTCCGCACCATGCGCAATGGTACACCCCATCCCGAAGATGACCTGCAGCGGATCACGCCCTTGGGTACATGGCTGCGCCGCTTGCATGTCGATGAATGGCCACAACTGGTAAATATCCTCAAAGGTGACATGAGCTTTATCGGCCCCCGGCCCTTGTTGACGGAATACACGGCTCTGTATGATGCACAAAGTCGCAAACGCCTGCTTGTCAGACCGGGGCTCACCGGATTGGCCCAAATCCGTGCCGATGATCCTGACGATTGGAAAAAAAGACTGGAGCTGGATGTATATTATGTCGAACACCTCAGCTTTAAACTGGATGTACAGATTGCGATCCACACACTCACACAACTGGGGAAGAAAAGGAAACAATCATTTCAGCCATACCGGGGTGCAAACGATAGCGTTTAGGGCTTGCGTAAAAACGACTTTTTGAGCTTGGGCAAAAACATTTCCACCTTCAGAGTCAGAAAAAGATAATGGTCACGGTTGGTAGGATCACCCCTGGGTGCCCCGGCTACCAGTGAGGCATAGGCCTCGGCATTGACCAATTCGATTTCATTTTTACGGTTGCTCAGGAGTGAGCGGACATCATGGCTGAGTTCAGCCGGATAGTAGCCCGACACATCGTCCAGGTAATCCGTAAAGGTGTAGCGAAAAGCCGCTTCGACCTGGCAATTTACAAATTCATTCAGGCGGAGTTTTAATCCGGCAGCCATCGGAATAATCAGTGTACTGCGGCCATAGGCCACTCCTTCTGTCTGATACGTTCGCAATTCATACTCCCTGCCATACCAATAGGCCCGGGGGTTAAAGGTCGTCAGGCCCACACCTAGTGCCCCATACGGATCTATTCGCCACCTTCTGAAATAATCACCTGCATACGGCTTGAGATATAGGACCGACTGCAAACTTGCTTCCATGTTTTGAGAGTGAAAGGAAAGGTTGCGCTGACGCTCCCAACTCCCGTCATTGGCCAGGAAATCCCGGCCCCGGAGCGTATAGCCAGCCACTTCTATCCGTGCACCCACCTGGCTCCATAGCCTCACTTCCATTCCTCCCGCATATACCGAAATACCCGGTTGCATACGTTTGGGCGCATTTAACTCACCAAAATAGGTTGCCTGACCGGCACCGGCACTTATCGAAAAATACCGATCCTTGTACTTCCAGGACAAAAAGTCCTGGCTTCTGCCTGAAAAGGAAAGGGCAAGCAAAAGTGCCACGCAGAGTAAACGGATGAAATGACGATTTTTCACACAGCCAAAATAAGGGGAAAGATTGGGATAAAGCCAAAAAACATCGGCATTTGAACATTTTCCCAATGAATAACGCACTCCCTTTCCAATTCGTGCCCGGTACGGGGGCACACCCCTCTGCCCCCATTTTTTCCGATAAGCTAAAGGCAGCACACGGTACTGGCCCTCGGGCACCGGGGCTACCCGTCATCCGCTGTATCTTTCCGGCCACCCCGCCAATTCCACCGCAATGGAAAGGATGCCGCTGCTGCCGGGGCTGGGAGGGGGCAGCCGTGCATTTTAGCGGATCCAGTCCACGCCACTTGCACCAGTTAGTTGCGATGACTACCTTTACGATCGATCGAAAGCCCACATGCGGCCTGTTTGCGGCAGCTACGGAATGGGTTTATTGGAAATGGATTTTATCTGATGGTCATGATTGGATTAGATTTGGACACACGCGACACGCGTGCGCCAGCTGAGGTGTTATTTGATGAAAGAGTTTCATGGATTGTCAGACCTTCAGTTAAAGGATTTAACGAATGGTATGATGATGTGGAATATAGAACTGCTTCTTATAAAGAAAATTCGTTTTGGTCTTTAAATGTAGTAGCTGGTAGTAGCAGAACAAGTAGAATAACATTACAATTTGGAAGTAAAGAAGCTCTGCTAAAGGCTTACAGATATGTGTATGGAAATTAGACTTCTATTTTGTTTACTTATTGCTGGCTTTCTAGTCTCATGCAATAAGAAAAGTCCTTTTGAAAGAGAATTAGAGAAGGTGTCGGAAAAGTACAATTATTTTGATCCGAAAGGTTGGGTTTTAGAAAAATCTATCAGCGATCAATTTGGTGCTGAGAATTTTATCGAGAAAAAAAGCGGTGATACCATTTTTTCGGCTAGATATTTTCTGGAGAAATCTGATTATCGTCTTTACAACTTCAATGTGAAATTCATCAGTGATTCAAGTTTTCATCATATAAGAATAAATGATTGGGATACCACTTTCTACTATGTACATAGCATCAACTCTGA
>JAOUOM010000541.1 GCA_029880385.1 Cyclobacteriaceae bacterium
GACAAATACGGTGAATTACGCGTTACCGATACGGGCATACGCGAAACAACAATTATCGGCCAGGGCATCGGTGCCGCCCTGCGTGGCTTACGTCCTATCGCCGAAATCCAGTACCTCGACTACATGTTGTACGCCCTCCAAACCTTGTCTGATGACCTGGCCACCCTCCACCACCGGACAATGGGCGGTCAAAAATCACCGCTCATCATACGTACCCGGGGCCACCGTCTGGAAGGCGTCTGGCATACGGGTTCACCCATGGGGATGTTAATTGGTGCTTTACGGGGCATTTACATCCTCGTCCCACGCAACATGACCCAGGCAGCGGGCTTTTACAATACCCTTCTGGAATCCGATGATACGGCACTGGTCATTGAGTCATTAAACGGATACCGCTTGAAAGAACGTATTCCGGATAATTTACCAGCAATACGCACCCCGCTTGGTATCCCCGAAACCATGAAGGATGGAGACGACATCACGCTGGTATCCTACGGATCTACACTGCGGATCGTAATGGATGCCGCCACCAAATTAGACGAAATGGGTGTGTCGTGCGAAGTAATTGATGCACAAAGCCTGGTTCCCTTTGATGTACAGGGAATGATCGCTGCATCATTGAAAAAAACAAACCGTATTGCCTTTATCGATGAAGATGTGCCCGGAGGGGCCACTGCCTATATGCTGGATATGGTTTTGGTACGTGATAATGGTTATCAGTCTCTGGATGCCACGCCTGTGACGATTTCGGCTAAAGAACATCGGGGTGCTTATGGGTCGGATGGTGATTATTTCAGCAAACCAAACCGGGAAGACATTATAGAATCCATCTACCAGGTGATGCACGAAAGCAATCCCGAAAAATACCCGTCCATCTTCTGATTACCCCCTACCCCTTGTTCTTTAATTGATCCCCAGAAGCCCGGGAAGTGTAAATCCTTTGGAACGCACCACATTACTCTGATGCAATGCCCGGTCGTAAATGTAAAAATCAATAAAAATCGAGTCGTTTAGGAATACAGACTTGAACCCATATGACTGAATGGCATAATGGATAACCCCTTTCAAGGGCCTTCCGATATTGTTTTCATCAAAAATAGGAATTCGTGAGTTGAACGAATCCTGGCAGGGATCAGCCGAAAACAAATAGGTGATGTCCTCCATCTGCCCGTTTCTCTTTCGATAAAATGCCAGTACGATGTTGTTTTGAAAAATATTCGGCTCAATCAAAATCGTATCCTGCGTATCGGCACCTATATCATTGCCGTCTACGTCCGGTACTTCAATGTAATTTTTACAATTGTAGGCGGGCAAATCAATGGGCCCTTCGGAATACGTACCGACCAACGAGCCATATTCACTAATCGAATAATAGGGTGCCGCAGTTCCCTCTCTATTATACTGAACAAAATTGCCCGTCGTGTCTTTGACAAAGTACAGGTCATAATCCCTGTTATAGACAAATTCCACAGTCGAGTCTACGATGTAATTAAAGCGATGATAGGGCGGATAAATTTCATCAGCATCCAGCCCAATGTCCCCATCCCCATCTGTAAAATTGAATGAAAGCACCAATGTGTCAGGCCCAAATGCATCGGTTTCGACAAACCGTACGGAATGAAAGGATATCTCCGGTGTGACCGGAAATTCCGGAAGCTCAAAACACCCTCCCAGCAAAAGGAGGGATGCAATGGATAAAATGGCTTCTATATATTTGCTTTTCATCGTGACGCAACAAAATTAACGTTATATTCCCTTTAACAAACGTATTGACATGGACTTTTCTGAACGGTTCAAATCAGATCTAATTAACCTGACCCCTTCCGGGTTTGAATCGTTTGCATTGGATTTGTTTTCTTTTCAATTTCAACACAATCGCGTGTATAATACCTATTGTTCGATACGTGGCAAATCACCCCTAAACGTAACCAATCTAACGGACATTCCTTTTCTGCCCATCGAATTGTACAAAAACCACACCATTAAAACCGGCGACTGGAAAGAAGAAAAATGGTTTCTGTCCAGTGGCACGACGGGTAGTCAGCGCAGCAAGCTCCCCATCAGGGACCTTCATTTTTACGAGACAATTTCCAAACATATTTTTGAAAATAAATACGGCAAGCTCCAAAATATCCAAATCCTCGGGCTCCTGCCATCCTATCAGGAACAGGGCCATTCCTCCCTCATCCACATGGTGGATTCATTTATGAAAAACGCCCGAAATGGATCGGGGTACTTTCTGGACGGGAGTCAGGCACTTATCGACCGGTTGGAATCTCCGGATGGAAAAAAACTGCTGGTAGGTGTCAGCTATGCCTTGCTGGATTTTACAGAAGATAAAAACTGTCTGCCGGTAGATACATTCGTCATGGAAACCGGCGGAATGAAAGGCAGAAGGAAAGAAATGGTACGCGAAGAACTTCACCTTCAGCTCACACAGGCACTTGGCGTCCCGTCCATCCATTCTGAATACGGCATGACAGAACTAACATCACAGGCTTATGCCAGTCAGGAAGGTCA
>JAOUOM010000542.1 GCA_029880385.1 Cyclobacteriaceae bacterium
GCCCAGCTATTTCCAGCCACTGGCAAAGGAGGCCGTACATCTCCAGTCCGACACCAGCCATGGCATGGTACGCACAGAAGTATCCTGTGCCCGATGTGGCGGGCACCTGGGTCATTTATTTGATGACGGCCCCCAGCCAACCGGCCAGCGGTACTGTGTTAACGCCGTTTCCTTACAGTTTAAAAAGCAGGATTAAATTTTCCCAAAACGCTTGAAAGATTCTTTTTCCAACCACTCCCGGTGATCCGGATGCGCGATGTTGATCATGAGTTTGGTACGTTCCTTCAGTGATTTACCATATAAATTGGCCACGCCGTATTCGGTCACAATATAATGGACGTTTGGACGGGTCGAAACCACCCCAGCTCCCTCTTTGAGGAAAGGAACGATCTTGCTTTCACCACGCTTGGTCGTGGAGGTCATGGCGATAATGGGCTTTCCTCCTTTGGAATACGAAGCACCACGAATAAAGTCAATCTGCCCTCCTACACCGGAAAAGTGTTTAGTCCCAATGGAATCAGCACATACCTGGCCTGTATAGTCAATTTCAATGGCACTGTTAATGGATGTAACCTTGGGGTTTTGACGGATCGTGGCCACATCATTGACATAGGCCACATCCATCATTAGTATACCGGGATTATCATTTATAAAGTCATACAAGGCGTCTGTCCCCATGACAAACGAGGAGACTATTTTTTCACGGTTAAGTTTTTTCTTCTCTCCGGTAATGACCCCCTTGTTGATCAAAGGAATCACCCCATCTGAAAACATTTCGGTATGAATACCCAGTTTTTTATGTCCACCCAGCTGGGCCAATACCGCATTGGGGATATTGCCTATGCCCATTTGCAAGGTGGCTCCATCTTCTACCAGGGCTGCCACGTGCTTCCCGATTCGGATTTCTTCTTCAGACAAAGGGGAAACTTTAACCACAGGGATGGGCGATTCATGCTCAACCAAAAAATCAAAGTGCGACACAGCCACACATCCATCGCCATATGTACGTGGCATGCGGGGGTTTACCTGGGCAATGACCAGCTTGGCCGTTTCAATAGCGGCTAATGTAGCATCGACCGATACGCCCAGTGAGCAAAAACCATGTGCGTCCGGGGGCGAAATCTGTACCAGTGCAACATCCAGGGGTAGTACATTTTCCCGAAACAACTTGGGAATTTCACTCAGAAAGACGGGAATATAATCTGCCCGGTGCTCCTGAGTGGCTTTCCTTACATTGGCCCCGACAAAAAAAGATTTCAAACGAAAATGCCCTTCGTACTCGGGCTCCACATACTTGGCATCACATTCGGTATGAAGATGAACGATTTCGACATTTCGTAAATCATTTTTTCTCGCCACCAACGAATCGATGAGCAATTGGGGTGCCGCAGCCACACTATGAATAAAAACCCTGTCACCGGATTTCACATAGGACAAAGCCTCTTCTGCCGTTACTACTTTTGACATGTTTGATTTTTTAAATTTTCCGCTAAATTAACCGAGTACTTATGTGTACCACATGATCTTGATCAAATAAACCAAAAACTAAGTTCAGACGGTACAATGACGGATGCTGCCAATTTATTCCCTATATTTTCAGCTCCGTCATCAGCCAAAAATATAAACCCATATACCATGAAAAACCAATTTACCCTCGCCTTTTTCATTGCCGTGCTCCTGCTGGGCACCTACGCAAGTAAGGCTCAAAAGAAAAACACAAATTCGCAAGCCACTGAAAGCTACGAAAATAAACTATACAATGGCCTGGAATGGCGAAATGTAGGCCCCTTCCGTGGGGGTAGGTCAGCAGCAGTCACCGGCGTGAAGGGAAAGCCAAACCTGTTTTATTTCGGCTCAACCGGAGGTGGTGTGTGGCGTACGACTGATGCTGGAAATACCTGGGAAAATATCTCCGACGGCTTTTTCGGAGGCTCCATCGGAGCAGTTGCCGTCAGTGAATGGGATCCCAATGTACTCTACGTAGGAGGTGGTGAGGTTACCGTTCGTGGAAATGTGAGCTACGGATCAGGTATGTGGAAATCCGAAGATGCCGGGACTACCTGGAAATCAGTTGGCCTGACCAACAGCCGTCATATCCCCCGCATCCAGATTCATCCCAAAAACCCCGACCTGGTCTATGCCGCCGTATTAGGTGATCTTTTTAAATCATCAGAAGAACGCGGTGTGTATCGAAGTAAAGATGGGGGAAAAACATGGCAACGGATACTATTTGCCAATGCCGATGCCGGTGCCGTAGAACTCGTTATGGACCCAAACAACCCAAGGGTGCTCTATGCCTCTACCTGGCGTATCAGACGGACACCCTACAGCCTCGAAAGCGGCGGTGAAGGTTCTGCCCTTTGGAAAAGCACCGATGGTGGCGATACATGGGTCAACCTTTCTGCTAATGAAGGATTGCCCGGTGGATTGTGGGGCATTTCCGGCGTTACCGTCTCTCCGGTAAACTCCAACCGTGTGTGGGCATTGATCGAAAACCAGAATGGAGGGGTATACCGCTC
>JAOUOM010000543.1 GCA_029880385.1 Cyclobacteriaceae bacterium
ACGTCAGGTAGCAATACCTGATGGCATACCCACCCCTACCCCTCCCAGGAGGGGAATAGATTTCCAAAACCAATCCTGCTTGAATTCGGTAAGGGATTCCGACAAATGCACCGTATTTTTATTGATCGAAAAAGGTAGCTTGTGCTGCCCAGGCCATAAACTACCAAAACCCGACTACCATGAGCACACGAAAAATCAAAATAGACCGGCGATCCTTTCTGAAATCCTCCGCATTGGCCGGAGGCGGTCTGATGATCAGCTTTAGCTGGCTGGCCTCCTGTACGCCCGAGTCCGGCCCGACCGAAATCTTTCAGGAAGCATGGCAAACCCTCAACGGCTACATCAAAATAGCCTCCAATGGACGCATTACGATCATGTCGCCAAATCCCGAAGGCGGCCAAAACGTCAAAACGTCCATGCCCATGATCGTGGCAGAAGAACTGGACGTGGATTGGCAGGACGTAAGCGTGGAACAGGCACCTCTCGATACGGCATTGTATAGCCGGCAATTCATCGGCGGAAGCCAGGCCATCCGGCAAGGCTGGAAAAATCTGCGCACAGCCGGCGCAACCGCCCGACACATGCTCCTCCAGGCGGCCGCCACAAGCTGGAACCTTCCGATAGCCGAACTCACGACAGACAAAGGCATCATTTCACACCCGGCCAGCGGTAAAACAGCGGGATACGGGGAAATGGCATCACTGGCGGCCAGTCAGCCCGTACCTACGGATGTCAGGCTCAAGGACATAACGGATTTTTCCATCGTCAGCACGTCGCGAAAGAACGTCGATGCGGAAAAAATCGTGACCGGCAAACCACTTTTCGGACTGGATTACCAGCGCGAAGGCATGCGCATCGCCATGATCGTACATCCTCCGGCCTTCGGTCTCAAACTGAAATCCCTGGATGATACACAGGCCCGGTCCATGCCCGGCATCCTGGATGTTTTTACCATCCAAAACATGCTGGACGATTACGAGCGGCAGTATTTCGACAACTGTACCTTCACGGAGGTGGTCGCCATCGTCGGCAACAGCACCTGGGAAGTGATGAACGCCAAAAAGGCGTTAAAAATCGAATGGGAACGGTTTTCGGCGTATTCCTTTTCGCGAAATGCCTTTGGCAACCAAAGCACCGTCACCGTCCCCACCGGGTTGGAAAGCACCGAATTGCAGATGCAAAAGATGGCCGAAGCAGCCTCCGGGTCTGCCACCATCCTTCGCAAAGACGGTGATCCGGAAAAGGCATTTGCCAATGCAGCCAACGTGATCGAACGTACCTATACGGCTCCTTTTCTGGCCCACAATTGCATGGAGACCATGAATTTCTTTGCCCATGTGACGGATGAAAAAGCCGAACTGGCCGGCCCCCTCCAGAAAGCGGAACTTACCGAGCAGGCTCTGGCGGCCCGACTGGGTATGTCCGTAGAAAAGATTGATATCCAAATGACGCGATTGGGTGGCGGTTACGGTCGGAGGTCGTACGCACACTGGGCACTGGAGGCTGCCCTCATTTCCCAAAAAGTAAATGCCCCGGTGAAACTGGTGTATACCCGCGAAGATGACATGACGTCCGGCATTTACCGGCCCATGTACCATGCCCGGTACCGTGCAGCACTGGACAAGGAAAACAAACTGATCGGCTTTCATGTAAAGACCGGCGGCATTCCTGAGAGCCCCTCGTATCCGAACCGGTTCCCGGCCGGAGCAGTCGAAAACTACCTGGCCGAAGACTGGTCGGTCAGTTCCAATGTGACGGTGGGCTCATTTCGTGCGCCCCGGTCCAATTTTCTGGCGGCCGCCGAGCAGTCTTTTCTGGACGAAGTAGCAGAAGCTGCCGGAAAGGACCCGATCGGGTTCCGGCTTGAATTACTCGAACGAGCAGCCGGTGATCCGGTAGGCGAAAACAACGACTATGAGGCCGACCGATATGCGGAAGTTCTCAGGCTGGTCAGGGAAAAATCGAACTGGGGCGAAACGCAACCGGGCATTTACCGTGGGGTCTCGGCCTACTTCTGTCACAACAGCTATGCGGCGCACGTCCTCGACCTGAAAATGGTAAACGGATTGCCCAAAGTCGAAAAAGTAACCACGGCCATTGATTGCGGGATCGTGGTAAATCCCGATGCGGCCAACAACCTCACCGAGGGTGCCATCGTGGATGGCATTGGCAATGCGTTTTACGGTGAAATGACGATGAAAAATGGTGCCTGCGACAAGGACAATTTCGACCGCTACCGGATGATCCGGATGAAGGAAGCACCCCGGTCGATCGACGTGCATTACGTGAAAAATAACCTGGACCCGACCGGCCTGGGCGAACCGGCCTTTCCGCCGGTATTTGCTGCGGTAGCCAATGCCCTGTATCAGGCCACCGGCAAGCGTTATTACAATCAGCCGTTTTTAGGAGAAGGCGTTCGGTTGGGATAACAGCCGCATTTTCTGGTTTCTTTCAACTATAGGTCGGAAACCCTGTGACGACCGGTCTGTCCGGTACCGGCTGCATGGAGGGGAGTAT
>JAOUOM010000034.1 GCA_029880385.1 Cyclobacteriaceae bacterium
CAAACTATGCAGCCGTTCTTTATCGGGCTTCGACGATGGGGGCAGGTTTATGGGATGGGGATGAGGTGGACTGACGGAAAAATGCAAGGTACAGGATGCAAATAATGCCAATGAGCAGGCGTACAATTCGTAATGGTTTCATAACTCTCAGGATTCTTACTTTTTAACTATCCCCGCTAGCAGACGAGGCAAACAAACAGAAGACTAATATACATATTATTATATATTTTCTATTATTATTACCATTAATTTTTGTGTGAGACTAAAAAAACACGGGGGATCAGCCCCGGTTAAGGATCAGGTGATGAATTACAGTGGTAATATTGCCCCATGAATTATTTGTCGGTAGAAAACCTCGCCAAAAGTTTTGATGAGCGTCAGTTGTTGGAAGAGATCACGTTTGGTCTGGAACAGGGTCAAAAAGCAGCCCTGGTAGGCGTAAATGGCTGTGGGAAATCCACCCTGCTACGGATTATCGCCGGGCAGGAACGTCCGGACAAGGGTACGGTATCGTTTCGGAAAGGGCTCCGGGTTTCGATCCTTTCGCAACACCCGCTGTTTGCCGAAGAGGAAACGATCCTTCAGGCGGTTTTTTCTGAAGATATAGAGGAGCTAAAAGTAATCCGCGACTATGAACTGGCACTCATCCGCGCCGAATCGCACCCCGAACAAGCGGCTAACCTTTCGGTGCTGATGGAAAAAATGGATGCGCTCAATGCCTGGGACTATGAGCACCAGATCAAACAATTGCTGGGCAAACTGGGCATCCATGACCTGGAACAAAAAATGGGAAGCCTCTCGGGTGGGCAGCGCAAACGGGTGGCCATCGCGCAGGCTCTGGTGGTGAAGCCCGACTTCCTGATACTGGACGAACCTACCAACCACCTCGACCTTGACGTAATCGAATGGCTGGAAAATTACCTGGCCACACAAAACCTCACGCTGCTGATGGTCACGCACGACCGCTACTTTCTGGATCGTGTGACCAACGAAATCGTGGAACTGGAACAGGGACAGGTATACAGATATAAGGGGAATTACAGCCAGTTTCTGGAAAAGAAGGAAGAACGCATGGCCATGGAGGCCGCCAGTGTGGACAAGGCCAAAAACCTGATGCGAAAAGAACTGGAATGGATGAGGCGACAACCCAAAGCACGGGGCACGAAAGCAAAATACCGCGTAGAGGCCTTTTATGACCTCAAGGACAAAGCCTCGAAGAAAGTGGCAAATGCCGAAATGGAAGTAAACCTGAAAGGGGAACGGCAGGGAAAGAAAATACTGGAGATCAACCACCTGTCCCATGGCTATGGGGGGCAAAACCTGATCGAAGACTTTTCCTATGTGTTTCGCCGCAAGGAACGAGTGGGGATCATCGGCCCCAATGGCGTGGGCAAGTCTACCTTTCTCAATATCCTGACACAGAAACTGACCCCCAACCAGGGAACACTGGATATCGGGCTCACAACCAAATTTGGCTATTACACCCAGGATGAAGCGATCTTCAACCCGGGCCAAAAGGTCCTGGATGTCATTCAGGAAGTGGCCGAATTCATCAAGTTGTCGGATGGCAGGGAGGTATCTGCCTCTCAATTGCTCAACCAGTTTTTGTTTCCACCCGCCATGCAGCACAATTTCATCGGCAAACTGAGCGGAGGCGAAAAACGACGGCTCCAGTTGCTACGTGTCCTGATGGCCAACCCGAATTTTCTGATCCTGGATGAACCCACCAATGACCTGGACATTGTGACCCTCAATGTGCTGGAAGACTACCTCGACCGGTTTGATGGGTGTCTGGTGATCGTCTCGCACGACCGGTATTTTATGGATCGGCTGGTAGACCATTTGTTTGTATTTGAAGGCAAAGGAAAAATAGGTGATTTTCCCGGCAACTATACGGATTACCGAAGCCAGTATGACCTGCCGGCCGCACCGGAAGCATCGACCGAACCGGCAAAAGCAAAAGAACCCGCAAAGCCTGTGGCCAGTGCCGCCGGACCTAAACTGACCTATAATGAAAAACGGGAAATGGACAACATCGGAAAAACTCTGCCCATACTCGAACAGGAAAGGGCTGCCCTGCAACAACAACTGCTGACCGAAACCGAATATGGCAAACTCGAGGAGATTTCGACCAAAATAAAAGGACTTTCTGACCAGATAGATGAACTGGAACTCCGGTGGCTTGAACTAAGCGACAGGGCCTGACCGGCTTTTTTACTGAAAAATACGGGTTGAGTTGGAGGACTTTTCGTGAAAGCCTACTTTTGAACACAAATCTAATCACTGCCTGATGTTTCGATCTGTTATCAACAACGTTACTTCGTCCGTCAAAAACACGTCGCAATCTGTCCGCACATCGCTGATCAAATTCAAAAAATCGCTGCAGCCAAGCTATACCGTCCATGCCATTACCTACTTTGTCCTCCCCGGCATCCCTGTCAACAAAAACATCAGCCAGCACCACTTCGAACGTGGGGAATACCGGGAAGCAAAAGCGTTTTATGAAAAAGTGATCAGGAATACCGAGACAATGGGGTTTTCACCTGCCGAAATCCATTTGATCAAAGGCAGGAAAAAGATCATTGCCAGGCAATTATTCGGGCCTGTCGAACAACTGGAGGGCCTTCCCATGACGATCAATTCCTGAAAAAGGCATCTGACGGCCTTCCATTCCTATTGTCCCGAAGATGAAACAGTCACCTGTGCGGGTTCCAGACCCCCGGCCTCAGCAGTAATGGTCACAGGTAGCTGCCTGTTTTGTGTTGCAAGTACAATGGCCGCAATTCCGGCTTCCGAAACAATGGGGTTTTGCCCCACCAGCTCTGCATTTCCCGACACATGAAACTGAATGGGGTATTCGGCCCCGGGCACCGGATTGCCCTGCTTGTCCACCACGCTGGCATATACAAAAACCACGTCCGGACGGGACGTATGGATGGGAATACCGGATGTCTCGACCTCTAGTCTGATGGAATAGGGAGCCCCGTGTGTAGCCACCTGATCACGTGCCACCACTTCGCCAAACGCATAACCTTCGGCACGTAGCACCCCCGGCCGGAAACTACCCATATCAACGTGATAGGGGGGTGAGTTCAGATGGGACGAAAGCGCATCTCTTTCGGGCTTTTGCCGCAAAATGAGGCTGTCGTCCAGGTACAGGGCCACTTCATCACAATTGCTGAAGACCGTCACATTGGGCGATGATCCCTCCGTCCAATGGCTTGCAATCTTCACCATGGGACCAGACTGTACGCCCGCTATATCCAGTAGCTCGCTTACCGGCCGCTGGCTCTGGTAAAAATAATAGGCAAACTTGGGCAGGCGGAATATATCGCTGATACCAGAGGCCTCGATATCGTCGGCATAGCCCCGGTTATAGTCAAACATCACCCAGTTGGCGTGGCCGATGGTCCCGGCTCCTTTTCGGTTGGAATTTGCCGCCTCCTGAAAATTAAGGGCTTGCTGCAAGAGGGCTTTTTCGCCCTGTCGGCGCAATTGGCGACTGGTGCGCTCCTCTTCTTTCAGATCCTGAAATGCCTTCTGGTTGAACCCTGCATTTTGGGCATAATACTCCCAATCACCATATTCGGATATAAAGACCGGACGTTTGCCTTCTTTGTAATGGTTCCAGTATTCGGGTGGCCGGCCATGCTGACGCGCCGGGATGTACACATCGTATGTCGGGTGGTCAATCCAGCCCGCTGTGAAAATATCGGCAAAGGGAAGTTCTTCTTTCACTATCAAATTGGCCTGGGCCATATATTCGGGGGACATGCCGCTTTCATTGAGGGAGTTTTCCCAAAATACCACACTTGGGTGATTGCGGTCGCGACGGACCATTTCACGAATATCACGAAAAGAGTGTTGGACAAAATCGCCATCTTCCTTAAACCACTGCCAACCGGGTATGGCATCCATCACAATAAGTCCCAATTCATCACAAGCATCCAGAAATGCCTCGTCCTGGGGGTAATGTGAAAGACGAACAAAATCAAATCCCGCATTTTTTATTTTCAGGGCATCCCGGTACTGGGCATTATCGGAAATGGCATAACCCACATACGGATATTCCTGATGCCTGTTGGTACCCCTGATAAATAATTTTTGATTATTCAGGTAAAAGCCATCTTCCCGGAGTTCTACCTTACGGATGCCGGTTGTCAGCTGAAGGCCATCCACCTGCCGACCATTGCTGTACAGGACCACATCTACGGTATACAAATTAGGATCCGTCACCGACCACAACGCAGGTGCCGGGATTTCGACAAAACCCGGCAAGGTAGCCACCCCGCCGGCAGGAATATCTACTTCTTTTACGGAAGCAGATGCTTTTACCTGTTCTCCAAGGCGAAAGGTAGCAACAAAATGCACTTTTAAATTTTCCGTTGAGCCATTCTTAACCGTCACATCCACAGTCCCCTTTGCTTTTTCGTCCGAAATATCCGTAAAGTGAACAAAAAGACCTCCCCCTCCTACTTTGTCTACTTCCAATGCATCGGTAATGTAAACCTGCGATGTGGAGATAAGCTGTACGTCGCGGTAAATACCCCCGTAATAAGTAAAATCAAGGGTTTCCAATGGCTTGCCTGGTGGAATGTCCGGATTATTCCGGTTGTCTACTTTTACCTCCAGGGTATTATCGCCAGGTACCAAAGCATCCGTTATTTCCACTACAAACGGCAGATAACCACCTGTATGATGCCTGAGCAACTGGCCGTTAACCTGAACATCGGCCTCATGCATCACCCCTTCAAAACGGAGGAAATGCTTTTGTGTGGTGAGGTCATCGACCGTAAACGTCCGTCGGTACCAGCTGGTGCCCTGCCATTGATTGTTGACGACAAGGGGCTCCACATTGGCCGTATGGGGAAGGGTGACCATTTTCCATACCGCAGGCTCTGATTCCCTGGTAAACTCCCATCCGGTTGATAGCTGTGTGGTTTGCCGAAGACTGGCCGGGTTCTGTTTTTCGCAGGCAAAAAGAAACATGAGACCAAGTAAACCCGAAATCAGGAACACCCTTTTATACATTGTCTGAACCAAATCAAAAGCTGGAAGCCACATAGCGAGAAAAATATAGCGTAGATAAAATATGACTGCTCAAATATATAACAGGAAACCAATCGACAGGGATGATTTTCATCTATTGAAGGCCAATGGCCTTTGATGGGGATCATAAAGCTAACAGCCGGGCCACTTCCTGCTGGCCTGCCTCGAAACAAATACGGTCAGTTAGCCTGTTTTTTTCCTCCTTCGCATTGTTTGCGCCCGCCACAACTTATAATTTTGATGCTTTCCCCATGGATACAACAATGAACAGACGATTATTTTTTCTCGCGACCGCTTTTTGGCTATTCTCACGATCCCTCGTGGGGCAACCATCCGGTGAACTCATTTACCTGGACGATAATGGTATCATGAAATGGAATAAAACCAGGGAAGAGGTAGCACTCTTCGGTGCCAATTATTGCCTGCCTTCTGCCTGTGACTACCGGGCTGCCTCCTATTTTACGGACGATCTCAAAACCGAAATTGAGCGTGACATGACGCATTTTGTGCGGATGGGATGGGAAGGCCTGCGCGTATGTCTGTGGGGTGATTCGGAAAATTCTGATACCCTGGGCAACCTCATCAACAATGACCACCTGGACCTGATGGACTATCTCATCTTTCAGGCGCGGGAACGGGGCATTTACATGTTATTCAGCCCCATTGTGACCTATACATCGCAGTGGCCCGATGCCATGGACAAACCGGTCTACGGTTTTTCGGCCTATTACGACAAGGGGGAGCTTGGCACCAACCCCTATGCCATTGCCGCCCAACAAAATTACCTTCGCCAAATCCTCAACCACGTCAATCCCTATACAGGTACGGCGATCAAGGACGAACCCAATATCCTGTTTATCGAAATGATCAACGAGCCCTTTCATCATCCGGAAGATACGACGGGCTCCATTCAATACATCAATGCCCTCACGTCGGCTGTCCGTAGTACCGGCTGTAAGAAAATCGTATTTCACAATGTCAGCCAGGACTTTGCCATTGCATCGGCCGTCAGTCAGTCGGATATCCAGGGCGTGACATTCGGATGGTATCCCAGCGGCTTAGTGTCAGGACACACCCTCAAGGGTAATTTTTTACGTCGTGTAGACCATTTCACACCCATGCTCGACCCACTGCTCGACGGCATGCCCCGCATCGTATACGAATTTGATCAGCCAGACCTACTCTCCCCCGTGATGTACCCGGCCATGGCACGGACATTCCGGTCGGTAGGTACCCAGTTTGCAGCCATGTTCTCCTACGACATGCTCGTTTCAGCCAAAGCCAATATGGGGTGGCAAACGCATTTCCTCAACCTGGTCTATACACCCCAAAAAGCTGCCAGTGCCATCATAGCAGCCGAAGTGATGAGACAGGTGCCATTGTACCAGACGTATGGGGAATACCCGGACAACAACCGCTTTGACAAATTCAGGATCAATGAGCATGATCAGGTGAGCGAGTATGTGACCGAAGAAGTCATGATGTATGCCGGAAACACGCCCACACCGCCAATGGATCCCAAAAAACTGATGAAAATCGTAGGCTATGGCAATTCCAAAGTGGTCAAATACAATGGGACAGGCGTGTATTTCCTCGACAAAATAAAAAATGGAGTCTGGCGGCTTGAGGTCTATCCCGACGTAGCCTTCGTCAGCGATCCCTTCCAAAAGATGAGCCCCGACAAAATCGTATCGCGGATAGTCTACAACGACCGGAACATGGAGCTCATTCTGGACGACCTGGGAACTTCCTTTTCTGTCAGGCCCGAAAACGACGGGAACCAATATGCCACTACCGCTATCAATGGCACCTTTCGGATCCGTCCAGGAGTGTATACACTCTTTGAAAAAGAGCCAAAAGGCAACGCAGACCTTCCGGAAACCCTAAACGGGCTGGCCTACTCCACCTTTATCGCCCCTGCTGCTCCCGACCTGCCTGTTCAGGTACGTCACGAAGCACCGGTAGTTGTGCAAACCGGCAATTCCCTCATCCTGTCTGCCCAAATTGTAGACGATACGCCCATCGACAGCATCCGCCTGTTCCTCCGTCAGGCGGGCTCCTGGTTTCGCAAAATCCCAATGGAAAAAACCGGCCCCTTTGCCTATACCGCCCGGCCGGGCAGCCACCTCATCAGTGAGGGCTTTTACGACTATTGCCTCACGGTCTACCAAAACGGCACAAAAACCACCTTTCCCGGTGGCCTTGACACAGACCCATGGGACTGGAATTTCTCTCCTGATGCCTTGTGGCCGCTTGAAATCCGCGGAACGGACAAACCCGTCGATCTGTTTTTGCCTCGCCAGGACATTGACATGCTCAGTTTTACGCGCATCGGCGACGGTGGACGTACCGGTATTTTCCGACTGGTGCCCGTCCCCACCTCCGGCCAGGGTGCCCTCCGCCTCTCGCTCCCCACGGACAGGGATGCCAATCTTACCGACTATACGGCCTCGCTCTACATTGGCGACCGTATCAGGAGCCTCAACAACCCCAACCGTCAGGCCACAATACAGGTCAGTGCCCGAGGCCTGAGCGATGGCAACGAATTGTACATCACACTGGTAGAAGCAGACGGCACGTCCTGGACCAAAAAGCTTAGTCTTACCACCCAATGGCAACAATATGACATTCCCGTATCCGGGTTTTCGATAGGTCGGGGGGTCATGCTCCCCCAGGGTTTCCCCGGAGGCTGGAACTACTGGATCACTCCGGCCAAAGGCCGTGGAGGCAGCAACGACAGACTGGGCATTGCTTCGGCCGAACAACTCCAGTTTTCTGTACGTCCTTTGTCTGCCACTACCTCCGATCCCGCCATTGAGGTAAGTGCCGTCCGCATCCTGGTACAGCCCTGAGCCAGTCAGAGAGGAATTTTGGGATATGGGAGCGACAGCTGATGGCCATCTGGCCCCTGCACTCCCGTGCTCCGCTCCCAGCCTGCGCCCTATCCACGCCCGGGGCTATGTAGCAGGTATTTTTTCCCTTCGGTTTTTGCCGGCTAGGAAGGCAGGATAGCCTGTCGCCAGACCACTGACCGGCAGTAGCGGAATATCCCATTTGCTAACATGCTTGCCGGCTAGCGCAGACATCATTTGGCTTTGGGGGTTATCCAAAAAAAACCGGGCGGCGCAAGGAATAAATTCCTTGCGCCGCCCGGCTATCCATACGTTTCAAACCCGGACGCAAATGCGCCCGGTATTCCGTCACTTACTGGACGATTTTTATCAGTCCCATCTGGTCTTCACTCATGGAGATCAGGCTCCAGGTACCCGTAGCACGCTGATCCTTGCTTGCATATACCTTCCATCGGTAGATTTTTCCTGCCGTTAATGCAGGGCCATCGTAGGTATAGGATGTCTGGATCGTCGACATATTTTTGGTAGGTACACCACCGGTAACCGTAAATCCTCCCCAGATCACATTTCCATTCAGGTCAGACAATTCCACTACGTAATCCGATGTACTGGCATAAGGTGTCCAGCTAAAGACAAGCGTACTTGTATCCGCTACTTCCAGGGGCACGATCTCACTAGGGAAATTGGTGGGCGAAATCAGCGTTATGGCGTTGGTCACGGCAAAGTCAAGCGTGGCACTGATGGTTAACCCTGATTTTACAGAGGCTACGCCACCCGAAACAACTACGACAGGATCACCGAATTTCACGATAAAATCAGGATCTACCACCAATGTATCATTGTTATAACTTGCCCGTGCCAGGTACTCGCCATCCGGAATATCCGTCAACGTAAAAATACCCATGGTTGCAATGGTCAGACCGGGAATCGCCTGCAGGGTGCCCGGGTGGATCAGTGCCACATCTACCTCTTTGTTGCCTGTTGCCAGGAATTTCACCGAGCCATCTAGTGTGGCCGTTGCGCCAGCTGTCAATGCAATGGCAATATCCGTAGTGGTCGATTTGGCCGCTACATTTGCATGGGCTACTTCCGAATTATGTCCAGACAACCAGCCTTTCACTGTATAACCGCCTGCGGGGATATTGTAGATCGTATAATTTCCGGCTGCATCCGTCACGGATGAATAGGACGCAGACGAAAGGGTGTCTGTCGCGATGACCAGTACGCTGGCTACACCTGCTCCATTTAGCGTCACCTGTCCGCTTATCGCACCTCCGTCTACAACTGCACTTGCCAGCAGCTCAAAATCCAGTACCGTCGACTCCCCTACGGTGATGGTAAAAGGAATAGCCACTACTCCCGGAGGGGGCACTTCTTTGTAGCCCAGCTTTGCCAGTCGGAGGTAATAGGTTCCGGGATCCAGTTCGATGGAAAACCCTCCATCAGCACCCGTCTTTACACTTGCCCCTGCGGGCTCGTTTGTATCAGCGTCAAAAGCACTTACCTGTACTCCTTCCAGCGGTGCCAGCCCTTCAGCAGCAACTACCTTTCCGGTTACATTGCCTGTCGTCGGCACAGGCACTTCCTCTTCCTTTTTTGAACAGGACGCAAACATCACGGAGATGAGTATCCAGACGGAAGCATATTTCAGCAATTTTGTCATAGTAATTTGTGGTTGTTTAAAACTTCAACAACAAAATTATCATTATTTTGTTTAAATAAATAAAAGATTAATACAATTTTATTCCCTGAAGTCTCAAATTCCGAC
>JAOUOM010000544.1 GCA_029880385.1 Cyclobacteriaceae bacterium
CATTGCGTGTCACCTGTTTTGGCAGGTATCTAAAGCTTTTTGGCAGGAAAGTGAATATTTATATATGTTAATTTGTACCAGTCAATAGGATGAACAAGTCGTCATATTGGCACTTCTTAAAAGTAAGAAGTACTTTTTGTCTATAGCTGGTTGGGACCCCGAAACAATTGTTTTGGGGTTTTTTTTTATTTCCAGTATATTGAAAAAAAACCTGTAATATGAAACCGTCCGTCATACCTGCTTTTCTTCTGTTGCTCCTGTTTTCATTCCCGCTTCTCTCACAGGATGGAAATGCAGACAAACTCTATGAGGAAGGCCTGCGACGTTATGCCGCTACCACCGGGACGGTCAGCTATCAGATTACAGGGGATGCAAGTGGGACTGTCCATTATCAGTTTGCCCTGGCCGGCTGGCTGGAAGCAACCGTCTGGGACATTGAATATGAGCTATATGGCATCAAAAACAGGGAAAACAGACTGGAGTACCGGGACGGTGACACGGCCTATACCATCAACCTGACGACTCTCAAAGGAAGCAGGTCGGATGCGGTGAGGGAATCGGAACTGATCCGCTACAAAAGTGCAGAAGAAACACGGGAAGCCATCTACCGGAGCCAGGGGGGCACCAAAACCGGAACGACTGTCCTGCTCGACAAAGAAGTCGTGATCTGGGAGTTTGAAAATACCAGTTTGATAACCATCTGGGAGTGGAATGGACTGATCTTAAAAGCCCGTCGCAAGATCGGAAAGGCCACCTATGAATACACGGCCATTTCCCTCGACCTGGATGGCGAGGTGGCAATCGGGCTACCCGAAAACATCACATTTAATTAGGCCGGTAATCCACATAGCCATCCTTTTGGTAAGTTCGGCAGGTCATGGCAGAGCGCAATACCGAAGGTTTCATGATCGAATTGCCCAATAACATGCGGCAACACTCCTGAATTCCTTCGATAATCGACGGGTGGGGATGGATCAGTTCGGCCAGTTCACGAACACCTTTGCCTGTCGAAATCAGCAAGGCGACAGCCTGGATGGCACTTGAGGCATGCTGGCCTACCACGCGCATACCCAGTACCCGGTGCTCCTCATCGTTGGTTACGAGTATTTTTATAAACCCTTCCGTATTACGCATGGCAATGGCCCGTGAAATACACGAATAGTCCAGGCTTACGACTTTATATTCCAGTCCTTTGGCCTGTGCCTGTTGTTCGTTCATGCCCACTCCTGCCACTTCGGGTGACAAAAACATGATCGTGGAGATATTCTCATAAATCAACTCACGCCGGGGCTGTCCAAATATCCTTTCGATGGCATACCGGCCTTCCAGTTCCCCGACATTGACCAGGGAAATATCGGCCGTAATGTCCCCCACGGCATAGATATTCCCGACAGATGTGCGGGTCATGTCGTCAATAATACCCCTGGCATCCATTTCTATGCCCAAGGCAGGATCAAAGAGTCCTTCATAACTCGGTACGCGCCCCACCGATACCAGGGCTTTTTCGACATGAAATATTTCCTTGCCCCCATCATCGTATTCCAATGTATACAATACCTCGCCTTCTTCCACTTTCATGTCGATCAAGCGGGAGTTGCGATGGATAAGCACCTTGTTTTTTTCGAGGTTTCGCTCGATCACACGCACCACGTCTTCGTCTTCGAAAGGAAGGATTCGTTCGCCCTTATCGATCAGGTGAACCTTGGTAGCACCAAAATTTGAAAAAATGGTTGCAAACTCACACCCAATGACACCGGCACCCATGATCACGATACTTTTGGGGAATTTTTTGAGGTTTGCAAGCCCGTCACTGGTAAAGACCGTTTCTTCATCTATGGGCAGATTGGGCAATTTGCGCGGCACACTTCCGGTCGCCAGGATAATGTAATCGGCCGAAATTTTTTCGATACCTTTTTTTGTTGAAATTTCCACCGTATGCCTGTCCACGACCCGGGCAGCACCATGCAGGTATTCAATCATCTCTTCTCCCGAATTGAGGTTGATGTTGCGCATGTGGTGATCCAGCATGGAAACCCGCAATTGCATGGCTTTTTCCACTTCATCCCTCACATATTCAAAGTTCACGTCCGGGGCTAATGTATGGAGCGAACGACCATGTTTGCGGAGCGAAGCCGATTCACATGACATTTCCCACCAGGTTTTGCTCCACAAGGCCCCATTGTAAAGGCCAGCACCGCCCAGTTTGTTTTTTTCAATAAGTGCAACTTTTTTATGGAAATCCATCGCACGCATGGCCGCAGCATAGCCGGCAGGACCTGCTCCAATGATGGCAACATCAAATTTTTTCATCGTAGAATTCACACGTTAGTGTATGAATCTAGAAAAAAAAAATCAATCAGGCAGCATTATGTCGTTTTTTCAGTACGTCGATGATGGATGAAAGGGGAATATTTTTCGCTTCGAGTAATACAAGCAGGTGAAAGATCAGGTCTGCCGCTTCCCCGCGAAACAACTCATCGTTGCTGTCCATTGCTTCGATTACCAGCTCCACAGCT
>JAOUOM010000545.1 GCA_029880385.1 Cyclobacteriaceae bacterium
TGATTCGCTCCCTACGTTGTAGGTGAACAAAGCTATACATGCGGTTGGCCAGCTGGTTAGCCGCCTCATCGAAGGATTTTTTGTTGCGTCGGATCACGTACAGGCCATGCTTTCGGTGATCTTTCATGTTTTTGGCCACATAATCGCCAAAACCAGCCAGGTCGCTGGTCACGGAAGGCACCCCCCTGGCCACACACTCCAGTGGTGTATAGCCCCATGGCTCGTAGTAGCTGGGAAAAACACCCAGGTGGCAGCCCCTGACAAACTGGTCATATTCCATGGAAAAAAGGGGATTGGTGTATTGGATAAAATCCGGGTGATAAATCACTTTGACTCTGTCGTCTTTATGATTGATCAGGTTGGACGTTCTCAGGAAGTTGAGGATTTCATCGGTGGCATCATCTACCAGGTTATGGGTAACGACCGAAGGAAGGCGGTCAGATTTCCAGGACTGCAGGGTCCTGCGGTAGCGTAATTTCCAGTAGTCCTCCACCAGATTGCTCATTTCGGGCAATACCGTCTCCTTCTGCGACATGGCTTCCTGTAGCAGTCGGTCATTTACCTGTTTGCTGATGGCATCCAGTGTGTATTTAAATTCCTCAAGTAAAGCCCGGGATTGCAGGATCTCTGCGTTGATGGAATAAAATGGCCGTTTGGTAATAAAAAACATAACCACTGTCACGTCCGACTTTTCCTGAATCAACCGGTGATTGAGCCGGGCAAGTGCTTCGAGGGTCAGGTCATACCCTTTATTCAGGTACTCGTACCGGCCCGAAGTAAAGAAATACATGGTCTTGTTCAGGTCGAACGTGTAGCTGGAGAAAAAATGTGCCATCGTAAACTGGTGGATTTTGGTCTTGTACTCCAGGTGCAGATTTTGAAATTCATGCAATGCTTCAAATCGGACATTGTTGATGCCATTGGGGAGTACCAGGTCGGGGTCACGCCCCAGCAAGCGCCGGCATTCCTCGGCCGTTACCTCACTGACGGTAGTAAAAACATGCGCACCATGGGCAGCGGCCCGTTCGATTTTGACACTCGGTTCAATATTGAAATGAGTTGCCTCCTTTTGCCAGTCCAAAAAAGGAAGATGGTCATAAAAGAGCGGGTCGTTCATGGCCAGGTACCTGCCAAGCAAAGTGGCATGGGTTGTAAAAACAGTTGTAATGGGTAATCGATCCTGTCGTATCGAAGGAAGCCCCGATGCCGCCATCCACTCATGAAAATGAGCAATTATTTTCTTTTTGGTCAATTGGGGACTACAAAGTTTGGTCAGGAATATCCTGACCATTTCACCAAAGGCAATGACATCCTGTAACAACGGATCATGATCGGGAAGTGAAATCCCGTGTTTTTCCCATAAAAAATACTTGATCTCTCCCAGGCGGGGCATGACACTGCCAATATCAAACAGCACGGTACGTGGCCTCCCGCTCACAAGCCAGATACCGTAATGTACAGACAGGCCCATTTCCCGCATCAGTAAAACGGCCTTATAAAACGGATCCCGGCTATTTTCCACCGGCTCAAACTCGGCCGTGACATTTTGCCTGACATATGGCCCTATGAGGCAGTAATTGGCGTTCCATTTTTGGGTAGCCGTTGGGGCTTTTGAACGAATCACCGTATAAATACCCCCCACCTGGTTGAGGACTTCCCAGGCAATTTCTAAAAGTAAACTATCGTTAACGGATTTTCGGTTGATCCTTTTCAGGTTGGTTTGGGCTTGCATATACTACTCCCGTTTACATTGGAAACCTGCACATTTCAATACCCCCGCATTTTAAAAAAAAGAAAAGTGAATCCGTCGTAAAAACCGGAATAATTACACAAATCGAGAAAAGAAGTCACATCTGCCCCTCCACAATGCGCCAAACCATCACTTTCCCTGAAATATTTATCTTTTTTCACAGAATACGTGTCCTAAAAATGTTTGAATGGTAATTACACATTATCATTGACATTTCCGTTATAAATTTACCCTTACACACCCTGTTATACTTATGGAAAAAGAAGAATATTTTGGTTTTTTGCAAACATGGGAACAAATCATGTGGCTGTTGTTTTATGTCTCTTTTGGGATAAGCCTACTTATCTTTTTCTTTTATAAAATAAAATATGTAGCAGCCAATGAGCCGAAGAAAAAGTATGATCTGGCATCCGAATCAGAAAGCAAAGCCTATCTCCGCTCGCAGTATGTGATGGCAATGGCCTTATTTTTCCTGGCCAATACCACGTACAGCGAAACGGTGCAGTTAAGTTTCATTTGGATATTTATCCGTGGCTTTATTTCGTTTTGTCTTGCTACCCTCTACGGATACATTGCATTCCTGATATTTAAATACTATTACCCCAAGTCACTAAATAAAAAGCTTCAGGTACTACGGTACACTCCCCGAATCAATCCGAAAACGGGTAACCGTATGAAGTTGCTGAGTGAAGACGAAGAAGATGCCTATCTGGATGAAGGGATGCAGGCAGAAGAAAATGTATTTTCCATTGACTATGATGTCT
>JAOUOM010000546.1 GCA_029880385.1 Cyclobacteriaceae bacterium
GATTAGCAGTAGGGAATTTAGACAAAATCAAAAGAAGTATTTTGAGCGAGCAGATCAGGGAGAACAAATTATTGTTCAGCGGGGAAAAGATAAATCATACGCATTAACTCCCGTTGAAGCGGATGACCTTTACTTCAATGCGGAAATGGTCAAGCGGATAAAGGAAAGCTTGAGTCAAATTGAAGCAGGAAAAACTACAAAGGCTGCCACTCCTGATCAGATCAATGAATTGCTAGGTTTATGAGTTATGTTTTGGAGTTCTCTGATCATGCCGTAGAAGATATTGATATGCATAAGAAGGCCGGTGATCAATCGGTTTTAAAGAAGTTACAGCAATTACTTTATGAATTACAAGAACATCCAATGACGGGAACGGGGCAACCTGAAAGACTGAAGTATGACTTGGCAGGCTTGTTTTCCAGAAGAATCAACAGCAAACATCGATTAGTCTACTCCATTAATGATGCGTTGGAAACCGTTTACATAGTGAGTGCCTGGGCACATTACGGAGACAAAAAGAACTAATCTATAAATCCCCTACCTCGGCGTAGCTTATAAAAAAGGAAGCACCAGGCATGGCCTTTGCTATTTTTTTACTTTCATAGCAAAAAGAAAAGCAGTCATATGAAAGCGTAGTGAAAACTATGCTTAGATTTTGTACGGCAATGCATTATTTGCTTTCATGCAAGGGAAAAACAGTCATACAAAAGCGTACGAACTGCCTACAGGTGGCCGGTAAAGGGCCCAAAAGCCTGCTGCCTAGCCCCGGGCGTGGGCAGCACGGGGGATGGCGGGGAGCACGGGCGTACAGGTGACCGGGGGCCAGCCACTACCGCTCCTGGCCGCTCATGCGTTTTTTTTTGACCTGACGGCTGCCTGCCACCGAACTTTACCTGCCAGTGGGGAGTTTATCCCGGTAGGGTGGTGAAAAGGACAGGGCCAACTGCCTTTTTATCCGGTTTTGATGAGTGGATTAGGGAAATCTGCCTCAACTTTGGTGCAACAAATGAGATCAGCCGATGAAAGTAGCCGTATACCGGAAGGAATATTTTAATGCCGCACACCGTTTGCATAATCCTGAGTGGGATGCGGCACAAAATGAACGTGTGTTTGGCAAGTGCAACAATCCGAACTGGCACGGGCATAATTATGAACTGGTGGTGAGGGTAGTGGGGGAGCCCGACCCGGCCACAGGCTATGTGTATGACCTGAAGCTGCTGAGTGACTTAATAAAAACCAAAGTCCTCCGTCGGTTTGACCATAAAAACCTAAATTTGGACGTTCCGGAGTTTGCCGGACTAAATCCGACCGCTGAAAATATCGTCCGGGTGATCCATGACATCCTGCGGGATGCGATCGACGAACGCTTTGACCTGAAAATTACCCTTTATGAAACCGAAAGAAATTTTGTTGAATACCCCGCTTGAGGAGATGGATGGCGATGAGGGCCGTGCGTTTGAGACACCGCTTCGGGCGGATGCCTTTGACCGGGATGACTCGGTCAAGATAGACCTGATCGAGGGGCATTTCAGGGAGATCATGCAGGTGCTTGGTCTGGACCTGACGGACGACAGCCTGAAGGGTACGCCGCGCCGGGTGGCCAAGATGTACGTGAAGGAGATATTTTCGGGGCTTGACCCTAAAAACAAGCCCAACGTGCGATTATTTGAAAATAAATACCAGTATGATCAGATGCTGGTGGAAAAGGACATTACGTTTTATTCACATTGCGAGCATCATTTTGTGCCGATCTATGGCAAGGCACATGTGGCGTATTTTCCCAATGGCAAGGTGGTGGGGTTATCCAAAATCAACCGGATTGTGCAGTATTTTGCCAAACGGCCACAAGTACAGGAGCGGCTGACGATCCAGATTGCCAATGAACTGAAAACCGCCCTGCACACGGTGGATGTAGCCGTGGTGATGGACGCCACGCATTTGTGTGTGTCGAGCCGCGGGGTGAACGATACCAACAGCCAGACCGGAACGGCGCATTTTAGTGGAAAATTTCTGGAGCAGTCTGTCAAAACCGAATTTCTCAATTATATAAACTCCACGACGAAGTAGGATTTTTGCCTGTCCGGCACGATCGGGCACTATGCTTCGGGTGATGGAGAGGGCAGGTGATGGCAAAAAAAAGGCTGAACGGGCAGATGATGTGCGATTCGGTTTTTATAATTATGTCATTCCTATATCTTTGCGAATCTTTTTTAAAACCTATCTAAAAAATAATGGAATACATACTTTATCTGGTACCCGTTTTGGCGATCATTGGATTGTTGGTGATGGCATCAAAAGCCATGTGGGTAATCAAGCAGGATTCAGGTGATGCAAAGATGGCTGACATTGCAGCCCACATTCGGGAGGGGGCCTTGGCTTTCCTTTCGGCTGAATACCGGGTGCTGTCGGTTTTCGTGGTAATAGCGGGCATTCTGTTGGGAGTGATCTCGTACCTGGTCGACACTACCCACTGGTAGATCGGAAG
>JAOUOM010000547.1 GCA_029880385.1 Cyclobacteriaceae bacterium
TATCATGGAGTAAACCCGGTGACTTCTTCCTGCGGAAATCAGACAGTTTTTTCTCTCTTTCATTCCAAAGAATTCATGGCGTATCATCTTCCTGACAATAACCTGATCGACCATAGTTTTCCTGTCCTGCCCTTACAGCAACGCCACACTTGTTCCTTTCTTTTGTGAAAAGTCATACGTGAAAGAGAAAGATACAATGGATGGACGGGTAGTCACCATGATTGAATGCCGACCGCTTTCAAACACATGCCATGCTAGAATGGCTGCACCCGAATGGCATCCGGGCTAAGCCTGCGGCCCCTGGCCGATACATTGGATACGGCAAAAAAACCTGCAACACGTATGGATTCGTCATCGGGGACAATATTGGTCGGCACGTTGGCCGGAGGTGTGGCAAACAAAGCCCCAAACCCACCGATCCGGTTGGTCTCCTGATTGACCCGGTATATAAATTGCCAGGTCTCCGGGGTGATGGCATGTAGTTCGAGGTAGACACTGTCTGCGGCTTTTACCACATACGTAGTGGTACCATCCGACCAACTGGAGTAGGGCAAGCCATTTAACGGGTAACTACGCACCCCACCCACCGTTTCCTTGCCTTCCACTATTACCTCCAGACGATCTGCTTTCAACAAGACCTCCGAACCATTGATGGTTACTTTTCCGTCTCGTACCTCCAGCGTGTCCTGAAGCCCATAATAGGGAATGAAATTGCCATTGATGTCCATCTCAAAGGGATTGGCCAGCGTGCGGATCGGGAAAATAAACGGATAACCATCCCCATTGCCCTGACTAAACGACGCATCAAAAAAGTAATACATTTCACTCGGCTTATTTAAAAAAAGCCCGTTTTTCCATACTTTAAGCCAATAGGCATCGCCTTCCCCTACCGGATCGGTACCGAAAAACTCGGAATAATAATAGGCCGGGCCAAAGGCCGATGCTTCCTCATAGGTGAAGGTTATACTGTCTATTGGCGGTACACGCTTCACTTCAGACCATGCCGTATAGCGATGACCATTCCAGTTGATGTCCAGGAAATAGGTGCGCCCCACCACGCCAAACGTGTCGGGTGATGCATAGACATAATCCCCATTGCCGACATCCTGAAACGAAAAAATCGTACCCCTGTCGTCCGATACCACTACCTGGGCATTGGTCACTCCGGTCGCAAAACGATTGTCGTAATAGGGCTGTGTGGTAGTCAGCCTGATCTTCTGATCCTGGGCAAGGTGTGTCAGCCAGGCATCCACCACCAGATAGGGTTCCACACTATTGACGCTTACATCTACTACCTGGTCACATGCGGCCAGCAGTACGAACATAAGAAGAACATTTCGTTTCATGGATCAGAATTTGAAGTTGTAGGAAAACCCCGGAATAACGGTCGCAAAAATGGAAACCATAACCGCTTCGTTGGCAATCGGATAGCCTGCTACCGGCCGGTCGGTCTGCTGTCGGAAATAGATGGTAAATGGATTTTTTCGCATGTAGGCATTGTATAGGCTCAGAACAAACGAATCGTCGATTTTTCGTTTTTCGCCGTTCTTCTTATACTCCCTTCCTTCGATGGTAAGCGACAGGTCGAGGCGGTGCGTATAGGGCACGCGACCGGCATTGCGGCTGTCCACAAGCGGGACAACATAGCCCTGCTGCTCAAACCGGCCATTTGGCGAGGTAAATGGGGTGCCACTGTTCACCACAAAATTGGATGAAAGTGCCACACGCTTGCTCAGGTCATAGTAGGCCGACAGGTTGAGGTTATGCAGCTGATCATAACGTGTCGGGTACCAGTTACCGTTGCTGATCCCGTCTACCCGAAGGAGCGACCGGCCCAGTGTATAGCTGATCCACCCGGTAAACGAACCCGTATTTTTTCTGACCGACACCTCCATGCCATAGGCCTTGCCGTTTCCGGTGAGCAATTCCCCCTCCAACTGTGCATTGAAAAACAACAGGGCCCCGTCAATATAGTCGATCTGGTTTTGGTTGCGCTTGTAGTAAAACTCCACGGATGACTCCCAGCTATTTTCCGAAAAATTGCGGAAATAACCCAATGCCAGTTGATTGCCCAACTGTGGCTGAATGACATTGGTCGTGGGGGTCCACAGATCCAGCGGATTTGATGCGGTGGTATTGGAAATCAGGTGTATGTACTGGGCCATCCGGTTGTAGCTGGCTTTTAGTGACGAGCGGGGCCCCAACTGGTATTTGATGGCCGCCCGGGGTTCCGGGTTGCCGTAGCTGGCCACGATCTCGTTTTTCTTCGTTTCCCGCACGTCTGCTACCGGACGCTTGATCCCTGCCAGGGTGTCGCCAAACGTGTATACGCGGCCACCCCCGAGGTAATGAAACAACGAATACCTGATCCCGTATTCCACCGAGAGGTTTTGAGCAAGGTCTTGCTTGAGTCCCAAAAAAACGCCCGATTCGAGGGCCCGTTTTTCATCCAGGCTGATGTTGATGGTTTCACCCTGACTCACC
>JAOUOM010000035.1 GCA_029880385.1 Cyclobacteriaceae bacterium
GGGAGCACAGGCATGCAGTAGCAAGGGGCCAGCCCGATTCGCTCCAATGTTGTTGAATGAAGCTGTTTGCCCTGAATACCGGAAGTTGGGCAACGGGTGGCAACCTACAGGAAGCCAACTGGCAAGACCCTGGCGATAGCCAATAGTTATCATTATCGCTTTCTGACAGTTGGCAGTGCTATCCCCCGGAGAGCTACTCGTACTGTATGGCCTGAATGCCGGCTTTCTGACAGGCAGCATTGAAGGCATTTATGTCGGCGATAATGGCCTTTTGTTCGCTTTGCAGGGACTCCCATTTCAGATCAAGGGCATCCAGTTGTTCAATTTCGCCACGGGTTACGCGCGGGCTGGTACTGTCCAGGTTGCCTTTGACGAAAAGGTAATAGGCTGTCAGTCCGTTGACGAAGTTGATCACATCATCATAACTTTGGTTTTTGCGCTGAATCAGGCGGGCATCCCATGCCATGATGCGCTCATCCAGTGCCCGGCCCATTTGGTGAAGTTCCGGGTAATCGCCTGTGAGTCGCGCGGAGAGGGCATTGAGTTGCTTTTTTGCCTCCTGAAGCTGGTTGACGGCCCCGTGGATTGTATTGACGGTAGTGGCGATGCGAACCATGGTAAGGTGTTGCTCCATGTAGTCTTCCGGAGTGCCTTCGAGGTGGGGGAAGGGCAGGATTTGAAAACGGGTCTCCTGGCTGGCAGATCCAACAGACAAACGGGCCGTGTAGGTACCTGGTCTGGCCAAATGCCCGTCAAAACTCCCCTCCATATAGGCACTTGGAGCCCCCAGCAGGGACGGATAGCGCAAATCCCAGACAAAGCGATTGAGGCCGGCTGTTTTGGTGAGAACGGGATCGGGAGAAGGTCCGCCCGGATAAAGAGTAAATCCGGGATCTGCTTGTGAGCTAAAGGCACGTACCGGCTGGCCGTCGGGATCGGTAATGGAAAGGCTAATAACTGCGGAATCGGGCAATGAGGGCAGGGTGTAGTAGAAAACAGTGCCTGTGGCCGGATTGACACCGTGGGAAAGGGCTGCTCCCGTAAAATCCGGGTTGTTGGCATCCAGTTCGCTTCGTGCTTCGACACGGTAGACATCCTCGGGCTGATAGAGGCCGGTAACCTTTTGGCCGTCTTTGTACTGACGGAGCAGGGGCAGGTCGTCAAGTATCCAGAAGGAACGACCCTGTGTAGCGGCAATCAGGTCGTCGTGCCAGACCATAAGGTCAGTAATGGGTACGACCGGGAGATTGAGACGGAAAGGGAGCCAGTGACGACCTCCGTCGTAGGAAAGGTAGATGCCCGTTTCGGTACCGGCAAAAAGCAGGTCTTTGCGGATCGGGTCTTCCCGTACCACGCGTGTGTATGCACCCATGGGAATGCCTGCGCTTATGTTGATCCAGGTAGCTCCATAGTCGGTCGTTTTGTAGAGGCCGGGGGTGAAGTCATTGAATTTGTAGCGTGTGGTGGCAAGGTAGGCTACGGCCGGGTGATGAGGGGATACTTCGATGGCATTGATGAGGCATTCTTTCAGGCCTTTGGGCGTGACATTGATCCAGTTCTGGCCGTTGTCACGCGTGAGGTAGACCAGTCCGTCATCACTTCCGGTCCAAATAACACCCTTTTCGTGTGGTGATTCCGTGAGGTAACTCAGTGTGCCGTAGTTTTCACCACCTGCACCTTCGTTGGTATAGGGTATACCGCCTTTGCCTTGCTGTGAAGGGTTATTACGGGTAAGGTCGGGGGAGATTTCTGTCCAGCTGATGCCTCTGTCGGTTGTTTTAAGTACGACCTGGGCCCCGTGGTAAAAAGTTTGGGTTTCGTGTTGAGACCAGATAATAGGGGCATTCCAGTTAAATCGGTACTTCATATCTTTGGGTTCCATGGCGAGGTACTGAATGGGGGCAGCCATGGCGGAGGTACCTATGCCTGTATGGGCATCAAAGGCATTGATGGCACCCTGGTAACTGCCACCCAGCACATAGCGCGGGTCATTGGGGTCAAAAGCGAGGAAAGCACTTTCACCACCGGCTGAGTAGCCAAAATGGCGGTCGGTAAGGCCACCACCGGTCGGGTTGCGGCTATCCATGATGACCGAAGAATTGTCTTGCTGGCCGGCATAGATGCGGTAAGGCCAATGGTTGTCGGCATTGAGGCGGTAAAACTGGGCGGTTGCAAAATCCTGCCCGGTCCACGAGGCACCCCCGTTAAAGGTGACGGCAGCTCCTCCATCATTTGAAATGACCATGTTTTGGTTATTGGCCGGGTTGATCCACAGGTCATGGTAGTCGCCATGGGTACCGCCGATACGTGTCCAGTTTTTGCCTCCATCGATGGACTTCCATGTGGCGGCGTTGAGCACGTAGACGGTATGCTCGTCTTGTGGGTCGGCAGCCACCTCGATGTAATACCAGGCACGTTGCAGGAGGTTATGGTCTTTGCTTACACGTGTCCATTTGTTGCCTCCATCTGCTGACACAAAGAGGCCGCCCTGTTCTTTTTCCGTGTCGCTTTCCACGAGTGCGTAGACCCTTTCGGAGTTGTCGCGGCTCACCGACACACTCATTTTTCCTAATCCTTCGGGTAATCCATCCTGTATTTTCTTCCAGGTTTCACCACTATCGGTCGATTTGTAAAGGCCGCTTCCGGGACCACCACTTACCATTTGCCATGGGTAACGGATGTGATCCCACATGGCTGCATAGAGGATACGGGGGTTGTTCATGTCCATTGACAGGCTGGCGCACCCGGTGGTATTGTTTACAAACAGGACATTTTTCCAGGTACGTCCCCCGTCTGTGCTTTTATATATCCCGCGCTCATCGGACGGGCCATGCATGGCACCTTGTGCTGCTACATAGACGATATCGGGATTGGCCGGATGGATGGCAATATTGGCGATATGACGGGAGGCTTCCAGTCCCATATGTTCCCATGTTTTGCCGGCATCGGACGATTTGTAAACGCCATCTCCATAGGAAGACATCACCCCACGCGGGGCGTGCTCCCCCATACCCACATATACGACCAGGGGGTCGCTTTCCGATACGCTCACCATGCCTACCGATCCGGTTTTGAAGTATCCATCTGATACGTTTTTCCAGTTTTGTCCCCCGTCGCTGGTTTTCCAGAGACCACCACCGGTGGTACCCATGTAGTAGGTGAGGGGGTCGCCTGCCACACCCGAGGATCCCACTGATCGGCCACCACGAAAAGGTCCGATACTGCGCCATTTGACCGGAGCAAACCAATCGTTGAGGTTTTGTGTGGGGATCGGGGTTGAAACGGATTGTTTGGGAGTTCGCTGTGCCTCGACCGACAGGGAAAGCATGCAAACGAGCAGGAATATGGCAAGATTTTTCATGCCGATAAATCTAGTGATTATTTTGAATGGGAGTAGTTGCCCTTGCTTTTTTGTCGTTGAAAGTTCCGGTAACGGCTGAAACTTTTAGTCAGGCCAGATGCCGGACGTAAAGCAGCCAGGAGTCGTCCAGCCGGGAGAACCCTGTTGTAGAAGAAAAATCACAATCCTTGGTATGATTAATTCCTGCCGGCGGGTTTTGATAGTCTGGGTGAACCTTCTATCATTGTAGTATATATTCAGATAAACGTTTTTTACCCCACTATGTCTGTAGCAAATGACCCCAAACTTACCTCATGGGTGGCAGTTGGCCCAATGTCGGATTTTCCCATCCAGAACCTTCCTTTTGGTATTTTCAGTCAGGGGGATGGCCTTCGCCGGGCGGGTGTGGCCATTGGGGAACAAATCCTTGATCTGGCTGCGCTCCAGGAAGACGGCTACCTGGATGGGATGGGGTTGCCAGATGGCCTTTTTGCGCAGCCAACCCTGAATGCATTTATTGGCAGGGGCAGGGCAGAAGGCCGTCGTGTTCGTGAGCGGGTATCGATACTCTTGCGGCACGATAACCACGAAATACAGGGCCGCGCTGACCGGGATCGGTTTTTTGTGCCCATGGCTGGTGCCCAGTTGCACATGCCCGTATTTGTGCGGGATTATACGGATTTTTATAGCAGTGAGCAGCATGCCTACAATGTGGGTTGTATGTTTCGGGACCCTGAGCATGCACTTTTGCCCAACTGGAAGCATTTGCCTGTAGGCTACCATGGCCGTGCATCAAGTATCGTGGTGTCGGGAACGCCCCTGCACCGGCCCAAAGGGCAAACCAGGGCAGATGATGCGGAAATGCCGTCATTTGGCCCCACGCGGTTACTTGATTTTGAGTTGGAAATGGCGTTTGTGACGTGCAGGGAAAACGGATTGGGAAATGCGGTACGTACACAGGAAGCCGAGGACTATGTATTTGGATTGGTGTTGTTTAATGACTGGTCGGCAAGGGATATGCAAAAATGGGAATATGTGCCATTGGGGCCTTTTTTAGCCAAAAATTTTGGTTCCTCCATATCGCCGTGGATTGTTACACTGGACGCACTTGAGCCGTTCAGGGTGGCCGGTACAAAACAGGATCCGGCAGTATTGCCATATCTCGAAAGTGAGGGTGACAGGAATTTTGATATCCGGCTGGAAGTTGCCATCCAACCGGAAAACAGTGTCGAAACCATCGTTTCCCGAAGTAATTTCAGGTATATGTACTGGAATATCAGCCAGCAGCTGGCACACCATACGGTCAATGGATGCAATGTTGGAGTCGGGGATCTTTATGCTTCCGGCACGATATCCGGCCCATCACCCGATTCGTACGGTTCCATGCTTGAACTGAGCTGGCGGGGCACAAGGCCCGTTGTGTTGTCGGATGGAAGTGAACGAAGATTTATCCTTGATGGCGACACGGTGATAATGAGGGGCTATGCGGAAAAAGACGGGGTACGTGTCGGGTTTGGGGAAGTGACTACCAAAATATTACCAGCAAAACCATGAAAACCATCCGACCTTCAGCACTGGATGTCAGTGAATTTCACAGTTATTTCCTGGGTGCTGTGGCACCCCGTCCGATTGCGTTTGTGAGTACGGTTGATGCCCGGGGCCAGGTGAATCTGAGCCCGTTCAGTTGTTTCAACACCTTTGGTTCCAATCCGCCAATTTTGATTTTTTCGGCTACCCGTCGCGTACGTGACAATACCACCAAAGACACATTGGACAATGTGATCGAACACCCGGAGGCCGTGATCAACATCGTGAGCTATGATATGGCAGAGCAGATGTCATTGGCGAGCACCGAGTACCAGAAAGGTGTGAATGAGTTTGAAAAATCCGGACTAAATGAGCTGCCGTCTGAGGTAGTGAAGCCACCACGAGTGAAGGAGGCAAAAGTTTCGTTTGAATGCAAAGTAAATCAGGTAATGCCAATGGGAACGGAAGGGGGTGCCGGAAATCTCATTATTTGTGAAGTTTTGTTGATGCACATACAGGAAAGCATACTGGATGCCAACGGAAAAATTGACCCGTTCAAGCTTGATGCAGTCGGGCGTTTGGGTGGCGACTGGTATGTGAGAGCCAGTGGTTCTTCACTTTTTGAAATAGAAAAGCCCAACCGGAACATGGGAATAGGTGTGGATCAGTTGCCATTGGCTATTCGCCACAGTGATATTCTGACGGGAAATGACCTGGGTAAACTGGCTAATGTGGCCAGCCTGCCGGATGAAGCGTCCATACGTTCGTATGCCGATGACCCTGAAGTAAACGCCATCCTGGTTTCCGGTGACACGGCCCAAAGACAAAGGGCTTTGCACCTGAAAGCCCGGGAGTTTCTTTCGAATGGGGAAATTAAAAAGGCGTGGCTTACCCTGCTCCAGTCTTAAAATGCCAGCCTGGACTTAAATTCAAGCAGGTCGTCCATCAGGCTGGTTGGTTCAAAATGGGGAATAAAATCATACAACCGGGTAGAAGGGGCTACCAGTAATTCGCGCAGGTTCATGTGCTGGTTACTGAAGATAAACTCCAGGCCAGGGTAGATTTCTTTTAACACATCGAGGATTTCGAGTACCTGAAGGTTTTTGTCCACGAGGTTATAGGTACCCGAATCCACGGGTCGGGTGACGGCAGAGGCCAGTGCCTGTGCCATCTGACTTACGTGGATAAAAGCCCGGGATTGTTTGCCGGTACCAAAAATCTGGATGCGGTTTTTGAAGTTGGCCTCAAACATAAACCGGTTGATCACGGCATCGAAGCGAGCACTTCGGTTGTACCCATACACATTTCCGCCCCTGAAGATCAATGCGTTTTTGTGAGCCATCAGGCGGTTCACGTGTTCCTCCCCGCGCAGTTTGGAAATGCCGTAAAAAGTCTGGGGGGCAGTGGTTGATGATTCGTCGGCTGGTTGTTCGGTGGCACCGTATACGGATGCACTGCTCAGGTAGATAAATTTGGAAATTTGGCTTTCCTCGGCAGCATACACTACTTCAGCCGTGCCCCAGTGGTTTACCTGTTCGTAAAAATGCGGATCTGTATTGGCAAAGGGTGTTGTGACAATGGCTGCCAGGTGTACTACCACGTCTACATGAATCATTTGTTTTTTTAACAGGCGCGAATCCAGTATTTCACCATGGACAAATTTGATTTTGCCGGGTTTTTCATATTGGTTGCCCAAAAAAAAGTTATAGTGATTTTTGCTCAGGTTGTCGTAAATGATCACTTTTTCAACTGCTTCATTCCGAACCAGATATTTGGTCAATTCGGTACCCACATAGCCGGCACCACCTGTAATTAATACATTCATCTTATTTGCTTACTAAATCTGTATGAAGCCCGCATTCCACTTTGTTCAACCCAAACCATCTGGCTTCTCGTTCCTGCATTTCGGGGGTCAGCCGCTGGGTGCAGGGTTCACACCCGATACTTATGTAGCCTTTGGCGTCAAGTGGATGCCGGGGCAGGTTATGCTCCCGGATATAGGCAAATATTTTCTTTTTGTCCCAGTTCAGCATGGGGTGAAAACGCATGCATTGAAATGGGGCGGGTTGTTCAGTTTTCATGGCCTTGCGTACGGCACTTTGATCGGCACGGACACCATTGATCCAGATATCAAACGTCAGTAATACCTGTTCCATGGGTTGGGTTTTGTTGAGGAAGCAGCAATGATCCGGGTCGGTCGTAAACATCAGCTTGCCTGAAGGTTCACGTTGCAGGTATTTCGGTGTATTGGATTTCAGGTCGATTACATTCAGTCCGAAAGACTCGGCCACTTCATCGCGAAAGGAGATGGTTTCCGGAAACAAATAGCCCGTATTGATAAAATAGACAGGGATGGTGGGGTCGATTTTGCTTAGGATGTGCAGCATGACCAGGCTGTGTGTCTGAAAGGAAGACGTGGTAAACATTCGTTTTCCATCTGCCCGGTATTGTTGGATTTTTGATTTGATTTCCCCGATTTCCATATGCCCATCCTTTTGCACAAAGCAACACGTAAAAAGGTTTAAAACAAACTCAATGGTTTGATATATCAGGCAGATTGTCAAAAATCAAAAAAAATATTTTTTTGATTTTAAAATTTCACCAAACACTCTAATTCTACAGTTGTTCTTATTTATGAATATTTCCTGTTGATATGGGAATAATTCTTATTTATCTTAAATTATTCCCATTTATTCTTATTTTTTTTTTAGTTTTAAAAATGTTTTGAAAATTTAAGATGGTAACTATTAATATATAACTGATATCTAATCAATATGAGTGCGAAGGAATGCGATTGTTCAAATGGTCAACGCCTTGGTTGTAAGACCTATTGCTGTCGGTTAATTGTCCGAATGACTGAAGAAGAAAGTGAACGTTTGTTTCCGGGAGAACCCTACCGGCGATCTTTGTCCAAAAACATGGATGGATATTGTATATTTTTGGATAAGGAAAGCCATGCCTGTATGGTTTGGGATAAGCGTCCATCTGATTGTGCCGCCTTTAATTGCAATGAGGATAAGAAATTGCAGCATGTCTTACAGACGGGTATTATCAGTCTTGTTAAACTATCCGAAATGGCCGTGAAATCCTATTTGCCACAGGAAGTCTGGATACAGGTGTGATCATCATCTGTATCCGCAGACCAACAAATCCTTATCAGATTGTTCAAACCGGAGATTGCGGAAAGGGCATTTTAGGTTTTGAGTAGAAAACTGTAATCGTGGAATTGCCAATATTTTTTGCTTTTGGCTGTGATATATTTTGTCGACCTTTGCGGCTTATCCCCGTCACACATTGTCAGCAGAAATTTCTTCCCTTTCAAAAAAACCGTACGAGCGTCCGTTGACCGACTGGCTGCCCATTACCCGAAAAGAAGTAGAAAAAAGGGGATGGGAAGAGCTGGACGTGATATTGGTGTCGGGCGATGCGTACGTGGATCATCCGGCATTTGGTCCCGCGGTGATCGGTCGTATCATCGAAAATGCGGGATTTCGCGTGGCCATTGTACCCCAGCCCAATTGGCAGGACGACCTTCGGGATTTTAAAAAAATGGGCAAGCCCCGGCTATTTTTTGGGGTTACATCCGGTTGTATGGATTCGATGGTCAATCATTATACGGCAGCCAGGCGCCTGCGCTCGACGGATGCCTATACACCGGGGGGTAAATCAGGGCATCGGCCGGATTATGCCGTGACTGTATATACCAAAATTCTGAAGGAACTATATCCCGATGTGCCGGTTGTCATTGGAGGCATTGAGGCATCGCTAAGGCGTGTGACCCACTACGATTATTGGTCGGATCGACTGATGCCCGGTTTGCTGGCTAGCTGTGGAGCAGATTTGCTGGTATATGGCATGGGCGAAAAACCCCTGCGGGAAGTATTGCAATTGCTGGACAAGGGTGTACCGTTTCATCAATTGACGATGGTCAGGCAAACGGCCTATCTGGCAGAAGGGGAAGTACCCAAAAATAAGCACTGGGATGATATCACCATCCATTCGCATGACAAATGCCTGAAAGACCGAAAGGCCTATGCGGGCAATTTCAAGGTCGTGGAGCAGGAGTCGAACAAGACGCAGGCAAGACGGATTATACAGGGGGTAGGCACCAAATGGCTGGTGATCAACCCGCCATTCGACATTCTGACAGAGAAGGAAATGGATCAGTCGTTTGACCTGCCCTACACAAGGCTACCACATCCCAAATACAACAAAAAGGGACAAATACCGGCCTACGACATGATCAAGTTTTCGATCAATATGCACCGGGGCTGTTTCGGAGGGTGTAGTTTTTGCACCATATCCGCTCATCAGGGCAAGTTTATAGCCAGCCGCTCACAAAAATCGATTCTGGATGAAGTAGAAAAAGTGACGCAAATGGCAGACTTTAAAGGATATATTTCTGACCTGGGAGGGCCTTCTGCCAATATGTACCAAATGAAAGGCAAAGTGCAGGAAATATGTGACCGGTGTGTCAGCCCGTCTTGTATCCACCCGGTGATTTGTAGTAACCTGGATACAAGCCATAGGCAAATGACAGAGCTTTACCGAAAGGTAGACGCACACCCAAAGGTGAAGAAAGCTTTTGTGGGAAGTGGTATCCGCTACGATCTGCTGACAAAGAGTTATAACAAGGAGGCCGATCATTCGGTGGAGGAATATCTCGAACAAGTGCTCAAACGCCATGTAT
>JAOUOM010000548.1 GCA_029880385.1 Cyclobacteriaceae bacterium
TTGTAACTGATGCTTTTGAAGGCTCTTCCTTTACGGTAGTGGTTTTATTTTTATCATCAGATCCTTCCCCATCCGATGCATACAACCCTGTCAATAAAAAGCAGGCTACTACCAACAATATGTATTTTTTCGTCTTCAACGGTATACGTATTTAGCTGCGGTAAATAATGAAAGGTGGTTGACTTAGCTCCAGGTTACTTTACCCTTGTTCATGCAATTTAAATCGATTGCGTAACTTTTTTACAACAAATTACAAAATATTTTTGAGTGATCCGGGAAATAGCACGTCAAAGTAGGTGCATTTGCTGTTTTGCCAAATATTATTTTAATAATTTGGTGTCAGAAACACAATTAATAGGTAATATTTTGACTTAAAAAATCATCTTTTTACGATCTGCCTACGCATAGGCAGTTGCTGATCACTCTTTGGCAAAATTTGTCTGGTAATACACGGCCGCATTACTTTTTTTTTAGCTGCACGCTAGCCTACATCCGGTTTATACCCCCGATAACGTGAAAAGTATTTTGAAAAAATAACGCCCTCCTGATGAGTGTACGATGGAGCATGGGCAGCATATGTCGTAGAAAAGAAAAAGCCCCGGAAGGGGCTTTACGGGTGGGAGACGGGACTCGAACCCGCGACCTCCTGAACCACAATCAGGCGTTCTAACCAACTGAACTACAACCACCGTTTGAAAAAGGAATGCAAATGTAATCGATAGTTTAATATTTCATAAAATTACCGGGCAAAAGTTAATCTCATTCCCATATTTTCTTCATTAAAAATACCCTTCTGGTATGCCAGATGCCCGCTGACAAAGGTTTCGGTAACCGAGGATCCAAATTCCACATTTTCAAATGGCGACCATCCGCATTTGGAAAGAATATTTTCACGTGTCACCTGCCAGGGCCGGTTCATATCCACAATGGCCAAATCGGCAAAATAACCCTCTCGTATATAGCCCCGGTCACGGATATGAAAACAGTCGGCAACAGCATGGCTCATCTTTTCTGCGATCCTCTCCAGCGAAATTTTTCCCTGTTGGTAAAAACTGAGCATCGACACTAACGAATGTTGTACCAACGGACCACCGGAAGGAGCCTGCAAATACCCATTGTTCTTTTCGGCAAGGGTATGTGGTGCATGATCGGTAGCAATCACATCTATCCGGTCATCGAGCAGTGCCTTCCAAAGCTGCTCACGGTCTTGCGCTGATTTGACAGCCGGGTTCCATTTAATAAATGAACCCTTTTGATCGTAATCCTCATCTGAAAACCACAAATGATGGATACAGGCTTCGGAAGTAATGCGCTTGTCCCGCAGGGGAATCTGATTATCAAACAAGAATGTTTCTTTGCCCGAAGAAATGTGCAGGATATGAAGGCGCGTACCGTGCTTTTTTGCCAATGCAACCGCACGGGAAGAAGACAAATAGCATGCCTCTACCGAACGAATAATGGGATGCTGGCTGAACGGAATATTTGCACCATACTTCTCCTTTGCCAGCTCCGTATTTTGCCTGATCGTCCCTTCATCTTCACAATGAGTAGCGATCAACATTGGGGTCTGGCTAAAAATCGCCTCCAGGGCTGCTTCATTATCTACAAGCATATTGCCTGTAGACGATCCCATGAATATTTTTATACCGCACACAGTAGACGCATCCGTTCGGAGCACTTCGTCCAGGTTGTCATTTGAAGCCCCCATGTAAAAGGAATAATTGGCCAATGATCGTTTTCTGCCGATCTCGTATTTATCTGCCAACAATGCCTGTGTCAACGTCTGTGGAACCACATTGGGCATTTCCATAAAACTGGTGACTCCTCCCGCCACTGCTGCCCGGGCCTCCGTGTATATGTCAGCCTTATGGGTTAGTCCCGGTTCGCGAAAGTGCACCTGGTCATCTATTACCCCGGGAAATATATGCTTACCTCCGGCATCGATCTCCTGGCAATTACCTGCCGGTGAAATATTGCCTGCTATTTTTTCGATCCGCTCACCCGCGATCAGGATATCAGCATGGAAAATTTTCCCTTCGTTTACAATCGCCCCATTTTTTATCAGGTATTTTCTCATCGTTCTACTGTGTTACGTTCAGGCATATTTCCCCTGCCTCCCTTAAATTTTCAGGCCTTTTTGCTAGGCCACTATCTATATGAAGTAAAAGTAATGCACCGGCACTAATCCACTTCAATGGTCTCGGTTTGATTTGCAATTTCCCATGCTGTGTAAAAAACGAGTTGCGTGCGTACCCGTAATTTATCAAATTGTATTTTTTCGATTGTATCCGTTGGCTGGTGGTAATCCACATGTGTGCCACTGAAATAAAATATCACGGGAATGTTATTCCTTGCAAAATTGTAATGATCGGATCTATAGTAGAAACGGTTGGGGTCATTCGCGTCATTATAGGTATAGTCAAAGACAAGATTTACAGTCGATTTATTTACCCGTTCGGAT
>JAOUOM010000549.1 GCA_029880385.1 Cyclobacteriaceae bacterium
GCGATGAACTTACATAGGCTCCCGGCTTTTCCATCGCCGCGTTTTTGACCTTGTGGTGTAGTGCCTTGGCTACCAGGTTATTGTAATAAAAGTCATTGTTTATGACTGAATTTATCGCCTTCCTTACCTCTTCCGGCTCCAGGCTTTTGATCAAATAGCTATGCACTCCTATCTCAATCATTTCTGAAATTTCCTGAAGAGAGTCCACCATGGACAATACAATTATGCGGATACCCGGGTATTTGGCTAAAATTTTTCGAGCTGCTTCCCTGCCATCCATGACCGGCATATCCAGATCCAATAAAACAATATCCACTACTTGCTCCTTCAAAAAGGCCAACGCTTCTTTGCCATTGCCTGCCTCATATACGTCTCCCACCTCGGGGAAAGAATTCAGTATCATGACCGTTCCCTTTCTAAATAAGGTTTGATCATCCACCGTAAGTACCTGGATTTTACTAGTTCTCATCGCTCTTAGGGGCATAAAAATAGGCAAAATCCAGGTGTATCATAATGGATCACACATATTCATTTGGAATAATAAACACTTACGTTTCATGCTATGCTATGCGGGTACACCGTCAATTGTTTGTATGTGAGTGAATTAAATTTCGTAAAGGATACAATGCGTTGACCCACAATAAAAAATAAATGTATATTTAAATTAATTGTGGCAATTAGCATGTGAAAGGTAAATTTGTCGCTGAACATTTCGCATAATAAACTAACCATTAATGAAAAGGGCACCGCTATCTGTTAGGTTAAAATATAAGTTTGACAACTTTATTTCAAAAGGTACGGTACAAATGATTGCTGGACTGGGGTTTTTCACCCTTGCATTGGTCATATTTTTTGCCATCATACTTTATTTCAGTGACCTGCATCCAAACAGCATGGATGATTTTAATATGTATGAATCCCTTTGGCTTAATTTGATTCATGTTCTCGACCCGGGAACTGTTGGGGGTCAGGAAGGTAGTTGGACATACATGATCTTTATGTTTATGGTGACCCTGATCGGTTTGATTGTGGTCAGTACCTTGATCGGTTTGATTTCCAGCGGTATCATGGAAAAAATTGAATCACTGCGAAAAGGCCGTTCATTTGTCATAGAAAATGGCCATGTTCTTATTCTTGGCTGGTCTTCTAAAATTTACACAATCATATCTGAACTTGTCATCGCCAATGAAAACCAGAAAGATGGAAAAATTGTCATCCTGGCCGAAAAAGACAAAGTGGAAATGGAAGATCAGATCCGCGATAAAGTGGGAAATACCGGCAATACCAGGGTCATCTGCCGCACAGGAAATCCCATCGACGTACAGGATTTGTATATAGCAAACCCATTTGAAGCCAAATCCATCATCATACTGGATAAGGACAATGAAAATTCAGATTCACAGATAATCAAAACAATCGTCGCCATCGTAACGAACCCGGAACGTAGAAAGGAACCCTATCACATAACTGCCGAAATTGAAAGCAAAAAAAATTACGACGTGGCAAAAATGGTCGGCAAAAATGAGGTAGAATTAATTCTATCCGACCAAATTATTTCGAGAATAATGGTTCAGACTAGCCGCCAATCCGGATTAAGTGTTGTATACATCGAATTGATGGATTTCGGGGGCGATGAAATATATTTTGCGGAAGCCCCTTCACTGGTTGGCCTTACCTTCCGGGATGTTCTATTCCACTTTGAGGATTCCGCTATCATTGGCCTTCAATTTGCCGACGATACGGTAGTCATAAACCCACGAATGGATACGCCTTTCAGGGAAGGCGACCGTGTAATTGGGATCACGGAAGATGATGATACCCTGGTACCCAACTCAAAAGCTGACTTTTCTGTATTGGAAGGCAACATCGTGTATACGGAACCAGACGAACAGCACATTGAACATATATTGATCATCGGATGGAACAACCGGGCACGGTACATTATCAAAGAACTTGACAATTACGTTGCAAAAGGCTCTACAGTAAAGGTGATTTCCAAGTTTGAAGATGCACTTAAAGTCATCAACAAACTTCAGAAACAGATGCAAAATATCACCTTGGAGTTTGAAGTAAGGGATACAACAGATCATGAAACCCTGGAAGAGATGCACCAGGCTAATTACGACTACATCATCCTGTTGTGTTATCAAAACTATTACCCCATTCAGGAAGCCGATGCACAAACCCTGATAACGCTTTTGCACTTACGGAATTTCGCCGAAACCATGGGGGCAACGTACAAAATAGTAAGTGAAATGCTGGACATCCGAAACCGTCAGCTTGCTGATATCACCAGTGCAGACGATTTCATTGTGAGTGACAAGCTGATCAGCCTCCTGATGAGTCAGGTAAGTGAAAACAAATTTTTGATGCGTGTATTCGAAGACCTTTTTGATGCCGATGGATCAGAAATTTACATCAAATCATGTCGGGAATACGTACGGGTAGGCT
>JAOUOM010000550.1 GCA_029880385.1 Cyclobacteriaceae bacterium
ATCGCTATCCAGATCGAGAAAATTTGGCAATCCATCTCCATCAAAGTCAGCCGTTGGTAACAGTGAAACACCCGATTCTGTACTTGTTTCAATGACATCAGGGATTCCGTTCGATCCTACAGTACCAGTAAATGTACCCGAAACCACATCGTAGCCCACAGGAATAATTCCATTATTTGCTTCAATTGCATCTGTTATGCCATCATTGTCTGCATCAAGATCCAGGTGATTTGCAATGCCATCAAGATCCAGGTCAAACATATCATTGATCCCATCTGAATTTGTATCAACAAAACCTGGAAAGTCAGGATCGATAAAATTTGGATATCCATCATTGTCTGCATCTCCATTGGGATCAAATATCCCCCCATTTTCTGTTATATCTGTAATCCCATCATTATCATCATCCAAGTCAATATTGTCCATAATCCCATCATTGTCAGAGTCAGCATAGGCCACTGTAATAGTTATTAGCCCAACATCTGTCGGCTGACCACTATTGTCATTTACGATATACTCGATCTCATCCGTTCCGGTAAAAGTTGGATATGGAGGTGTGTAGGTTACGGTTCCATCTCCGTTATTAATAAAGCTTCCTCCACTGGTAGCAGGAGAATTGAATCCATCCACTGTCAGGATGTCGTTGATATTTACATCCGTATCGTTATCAAGCACATTCAGTGTCACAGATAGATAGGGAAGTGTAGTCGCATTATCATCCGCAGCTACTGGTGGCCTGGGAGCAGGTGCCAGGATAACAACCTCCGTAAGGAATCCCTGACGGCCACAAGCATCCTTAATAATGGCATAAATAGTGCAATTTTGATTAACCGTAACATTCGGAGGCGTAAATACAGGTGTAGCGGAAGTTGGATCATCAAAAGTACCTCCGCAACTTGACCTCCATTCATATGTATAGGGAGCTGATACACCTGTTGGTGTAGCCGCGAAATTAACCGGATTTCCCCCGTACATACTAGAGGGCACATTTGTGGCTACTTTTGGACTTGCCTTACCGGCAGATAAAAAAGCAAAGTTGAAGAAAATACGTTGCGCGGCAACGGCTTCTTCCTGTGAACCATTCGTATGAGAATGTCCTCCTTCATAGAGAACCATCCCATTTTTATTATTACCAAAAGCAGGTCCAAAAGCCACTTTGGCTGCCGGACCTGGAGAACCTGAAGGCACATCGGGATGATCGGGATCAAATACGGCTATTTTGGTTGTCGATCGCCATCCTGTTTCTGGCAAATAAATTTGTTCTGATCCGTTTTCAGTTGCTCCATCTATTTTTCCGATAAACTGCATGAAAGGTGATGTTGCATAGTTATAGGAGTACGGCATCGTACCACCATCATGATTTCCATAGTTAACTGCAGCTCCATCACCCGACATCAAAAAATTTAGACGTTGTGTTGGATTTCCCGGATTAAAGACATCTTCCAGTACACTCACTCCATGACAGGCTGACCATACCCAACCTTCAGCACCCCCTTCTGCAAAAGGCTTGTTCCATTGCAATAGATTTCCATGATTAATCCACGTTGGATCTGCGTGTGGAAGAATAAAAATATCATCACATGAATTCAGACTGGTCGGATAGGCATATTTATATGCAGACGAAGGAATTTCTGCGTTGGTGAAATATGGAGCCGTCAATCCACCTTTTTGCAAATCCAACGTCCATTTGGGCATTGATGTAAAGGTGGTGAAAACCGGAACAACCACATCCGAAGTTGTGGTTAGCCCTATAACACCTTTGGCTTCCCAGGCAGCGATAATCGCATTTGCTTCCGGTGTTCTGAACTTTGCTTCGATAATGAATGGCCCTCCCTTAAAGTCTCTCCCATTATAGACAAAATCAACCCCATCCTTCTTTTTGTAAGAACTAATAATCCACTTTACAGGCACCATTTTGTTCTTCACCAGATCGTATACCAATCCATATGGTTTCAACCCATTGGCAATGGTCTGGGGACTAACTCCCATATCGATAATATAGGATCCCGCTGGTATCGTCTCATAAGTAGACTGTCCTTTACCAGCAAACGATGCGGATACAAAGACACAAAAAACAATAAACCGATACAAAAATAGCTGCATCGGTTTAGGTAATTTTTTTGAACCATAAAATGCGAGATTTATGGATGGCAGCAAACGTGTAAAAATCTTGTTCATATAACGTAGGGTTGGTAATGGAAATACATCTTAACTAGCAAATTTCACTTTCAGTATTTGTTTTATAACGGTTAGTTTTGTCAGATACGCCCTCCTAAACCTGAATATGTGAAGAACTGAGTAGGGAAATGTCCTGAAGAGTTTCAGACGTAGTTTTTCCATGACAAGGAAACCATTCCTTGTAGATTGAGTAAAATATCATGATCTAGTGAAGTTTGTGAAAAGAAAACCTATTCCATCACATATGGTTTCAGTAAAACTTTCTAAAT
>JAOUOM010000552.1 GCA_029880385.1 Cyclobacteriaceae bacterium
ATTTGGTTGCTTCGTTGTTGTATCTAGAAAATTTGAAAATAACATGAGTACAGAACGTGTAAAAGTATTTATAATCGGGTCGGGACCTGCCGGATATACAGCCGCTATTTATGCTGCCAGGGCAGGATTGAAACCTGTATTATACCAGGGTGGCCAGCCAGGTGGCCAGCTGACAATCACAACGGATGTTGAAAATTTTCCCGGCTATCCCGAAGGTGTAATGGGTCCCCAATTAATGATGGATCTCCAGAAACAGGCAGAAAGGTTTGGTGCCGATATCCGCTATGGTATGGTCACCCGTGTCGATTTTTCCGGTTGGCCACATCGCCTGACAGTGGATGAACGTACGGAAATTGAGGCAGAATCGGTCATTATTTCGACCGGTGCATCAGCTAAATGGTTGGGGCTCGAAGATGAGCAGCGACTGAATGGACGTGGTGTTTCGGCATGTGCTGTTTGTGATGGGTTTTTCTTCAGAGGGCAGGACGTGGCCATCGTGGGAGCAGGGGATACCGCAGCTGAAGAAGCCTCGTATTTATCCAAACTGGCCAGAAAAGTATACATGATCGTACGGCGTGACGAAATGCGGGCTTCCAAGATCATGCAGCAACGTGTGAAAAATGCGGAAAATATTGAGATTTTGTTTAATACCGAGACCGAAAAACTAATAGGGGCGGATGGTCTGGAAAAGGTGATCGTCCGCAATAATGCATCCGGCGAAAAACGAGAGCTTGATGTGACGGGCTTTTTTGTTGCCATTGGCCATCAGCCAAATACTGATATTTTCAAGGATTTTCTCGATAGGGACGAAAGTGGCTACCTGAAGACAGTTCCCGGATCTTCCCGCACCAATGTACCGGGTGTGTTTGCTACAGGCGACGCACAGGACAAAATCTACCGCCAAGCCGTGACTGCTGCCGGAAGTGGTTGTATGGGTGCCCTGGATGCCGAAAAGTTTTTGGCCGAAAAAGAAATGGAATTGGCCGGACAGGCCTGATGTTATTAAATCCCGGTTGCTGCCGGGATTTTTTCTTACCGTTTAATTGAAATAGATGAAACTAGATATTCTTGCTTTTGGAGCACATCCGGATGATGTGGAGCTTTCGTGTGGCGGCACATTGATTGTCCATGCACAAAAAGGCTATAAAACAGGGGTAGTAGATCTGACAAGGGGTGAAATGGGCACCCGGGGAACTTCCGACCAACGCATGGAAGAGGCCGCTGATGCCGGCAGGATCATGCAACTGTCGGTACGCGAAAACCTGTACATGGAGGACTCCTGGTTCGTGAATGACGCAGAACATCAAAAAGCAGTTGTCCGCATGATCAGGAAATACCAACCCGAAATTGTGTTGGCCAATGCTCCCTACGACCGTCACCCCGACCATGGGAAGGGTGCCAGATTGGTGGAGGATGCTTTTTTTAAGGCAGGGTTGAAGATGCTGGAAACCTTTGATGAAGCGGGCAGGCCCCAAGAACCATGGAGGCCCAAAAAATTGTACCATTATATCCAAAGTGTTTCGATTCAGCCGGATTTCCTTGTCGATATATCTGCCGGTATGGCCAAAAAAATGGAAGCTATCCGGGCCTACAAGACTCAGTTTTTTAACCCCTCAGCCAGTGGTCCCGATACCTATATTTCCAGTCCGGCATTTATCAAAATGATTGAATCACGGGCACAGGAGTTCGGTCATCGTATACAGGTTGATTATGCCGAAGGCTTTGTTCAAAGCCAGTTTTTGGGCGTCAGTGATTTATTTCATCTGGTCTGATTGCCATAGCCACGATCCCACTCACGGATGCATTTGAGTTGTTCGGTAGCAGATGAAGGAAAACTGTCAACATGCCACAAGGCCGAATTAAGTGATAGCAGTGACTCGGACAGACGAGCCATCGGGTAATAATGGTCACGGGCAAAATGGATGTATTTCAACATACGAAAACCATCCCACCAGGTAAAAAAACGTTTGTGAAAGGATGCCAGGTTCGGCGATTCCGTTCGTATTTTTTTGAGAGTTGATTCAAATTCCTGCTCTGCCATAAACGCAGCCACGCTTTCCGGAAATACCGGCATCTGTCCGGCAAAAAGCTCCTGCCAGGATTCCATCAGGTGTTTTATGTCCTCAAAAACCTGAAAAGGATAGGTCATGATTTCTTTTTCTTTTTCGTACAGCATCAATGCCCGTCCTGTACCAAATGGAACCCGATCCGATATCCTGTCGGCAGGATATACGGTCGTTTGGTTGATTTCACCCAGCGAACAGGAAGGTGCTATTTTATGTAAAAAATAAAAATCCTCCCCCGCTTTGCGTGTATTCATGCCCCCGCTTTTCAGGTATACATTTGTTTTCACGGTTATACAGCTCCCAAGCGTTAGGAATGCATAGGGATAGCGGGCATATCTGAGTGCATCTACAATAGCGGAGGTGCAGTTCATA
>JAOUOM010000551.1 GCA_029880385.1 Cyclobacteriaceae bacterium
ATCATATCGGTCGCATAGGGTGGGTCAAATGTGATTTCTACGTTTACATCATTTACGCCTTCTATCTCCTTTACCTTGTATTGGATTTCTCCGGGTATTTCTTCGGCACTGGGACAGGCAGGAGAGGTCAATGTCATTAAAATGTGGACATTATTGAGCGGGAAAATATTGATTTCGTAGATCAATCCCAGTTCATATACATCCACGGGTATTTCCGGGTCATACACCATTTTGATCTTGTCGATGACCTTTTCTTTGAGCAGGTTGTTTTGTTCCTCGGTACTCATGTGTTTTTGCTATGTAGTGCCAGGGCATACATTTTCATTTGCTTAATCATGGCCGAAAACCCATTGGAGCGCTGTGTTCCAATGAATCGGTTCATGCCAATTTTTTCCGGAAAATATATGTCTTCGTTTAAAATATCATTTGCCTCCTGGCCGGAAAGTGTCCGGACGAGCAGGCCTACCAGTCCTTTGGTGACGGCCGTATTTGAATCAGCTTCAAAATGTACTTTTCCGTCCTTTAGGAAGCTATGTAGCCATACCTTTGATTGGCAGCCTTTTACCAGGTGGTCATCATTGAAAAATTCACGCGGGTAGGGGGGAAGTTGCTCACCTAATTCCATTACATAGTTGATCGACATTTCCATGTCGCCATCCAGTAACTGAAATTCTTCTATGATTTCTTCCTGTTTTTCCCTGATGTTCATTTTGTGAATTTTTTTACGATTTCCTTTAGCCCGTTGGCCAGTCTGTCGATTTCTTCGGTTGTATTGTAAACGGCAAAGGAGGCCCGTGCTGTCCCTTCAATGCCATATCGGGTCATAAGTGGTTGGGTACAGTGATGGCCCGTTCGGATGGCAATCCCTTTGGTATCCAGGAGTATGCCCAGGTCAAATGGATGTACACCCTCCACAATAAAAGAGATTACACTCGCTTTTTGTTTTGCCTGTCCTATAATGGTAAGGCCCTTGATTTCACCGAGTAAAGTTGTGCCGTACTGAAGCAATTCATTTTCGCGAGCCGCAATATTTTCAATGCCTATTTCACTTATAAAGCGAAAGGCTTCACGAAACGCCACGACATCCGCAATGTTGGGTGTCCCGGCTTCAAATTTGTAGGGGATGTCATTGAAGGTAGTGTTTTCAAAGGTGACATCCCGGATCATTTCACCCCCTCCCTGGTACGGATCCATTTTTTCCAGAAAAGAGCGCTTGCCATACAAGATGCCGACACCAGTCGGGCCGTACATCTTATGCCCGGATAGTGCCAGAAAATCACAGTTTAGTCTTTTTACGTCCAGTTGGAGGTGAGGAGCTGCCTGGGCGGCATCGATGACTACCGTCGCACCATGTGCATGGGCTTTTTGTATGATTTCCTCTACGGGATTGATTGTGCCCAGACTGTTGGAAATATAGACGACCGAAACGATTTTGGTTTTTTCACCAACCATTTCTGCAAACCGATCCATCATCAATTCGCCCTGGTCATTGATGGGGATAATGCGCAGGACAGCACCTGTCTGCTTGCAGAGCAATTGCCACGGCACGATGTTGGAATGGTGCTCCATCTCTGAGATCAGGATTTCATCCCCTTCTTTCAGGAATTTGCGGCCATAGGCCTGAGCCACCAGGTTGATGCCTTCGGTAGTGCCTTTGGTAATGATGACTTCTTCGGGTTCATTGGCATTAATAAAGTGAGCGGCTGCTTTTCGGGTTTCTTCAAATGCGTTGGTTGCCCGTTCGGCAAGGGTATGAATGCCACGGTGGATGTTGGCATTGTCGTACTGGTAATAGTGTGTCAATGCATCGATGACCCGTTGTGGTTTTTGCGAAGTGGCTGCATTGTCAAAGTAGACGAATGGTTTTCCGTTTATCTGCTGATGCAGCACGGGAAATTGTTCGCGCAGGGTGTCGATGGAAGGATGTATCATTGGCCAAGGCGGTTTAAAATAATGGCATGGAGTTCTTCTTTCAAAAAATCAAAAGGAACATAGGCAAATGATTCTTCTGCAAACGCGACGAGCATCAATGCTTTGGCGGATTGTTTGTCGAGTCCCCTGGCCCGAAGGTAAAAAATAGCTTCCTGGTCCAGCTGTCCAATGGTACAGCCATGCGAACATTTTACGTCATCGGCCCAGATTTCCAACTGGGGCTTGGTATGTACCATGGCCTGGTCAGACAGGCTGATGTTTTTATTGGATTGAAATGCGTTGGTTTGCTGTGCCTGTGGCCTTACGAATATTTTGCCGTTGAATACTGCCCGAGCGTTTTCATCCACAATTCCTTTGTACAGTTCATTACTGTATGAATTGGGCTTCATATGATCGGCAGATGTATGGTTGTCGACGTGGCATTTGCCATTGATCAGGTACAGGCCATGCATGTGAGTCTCGCAATTCTCTCCATTTAATCGTACATCCAGGTTATTTCGGATCAG
>JAOUOM010000036.1 GCA_029880385.1 Cyclobacteriaceae bacterium
GATGCGGGGCATGGATGTGTACGGCGTTAACCAAATGAATTTTCGCCCCGCATTTTCGGGCCAGTTGAATGGCTATTTTCAGGGCATTTTTTGAACAGGCTGAAAAATCGACGGGAACAAGAATGTTTTTGACTTCCATTGGCTTGCAGTATTGGGGATAGATTAAAGTTACGCCAAAGGTAGGAATTGACAACCTAGTAAAGGATGGATTTTGCACACAAAAGATGCAGGCCTGTTATTTTCAATGGATTTATGCCAATTATCAAAAACCGGGCGACTTCCCGTGCATACTTATTTACTTTTGTCGGTTAAAATAAGAAAATTACAAATGCCAATTACCATTTCAAGCTTCAATGACTTCAACCAGTACCTGGGACAAGACTTGGGCGAATCCAAACTTCATCGCGTCACACAAGAGCAAATCAACCTTTTTTCTGATGCCACTCTCGACCATCAATGGATACACACAGACCCCGAACGGTCTGCTTCCGGGCCTTTTGGCACAACCATTGCACATGGCTACCTTACCTTGTCCATGGTGCCCTATATGTGGGGGCAAATCCTTGTCGCGGAAAACCTCAAAATGATGGTTAACTACGGCATTGACAAATTGAAATTCGGCCAACCTGTGCCCGTAAACAGTGACCTGCTATTAAAAGCCAAACTGGAAGGGCTCACCAATTTACGGGGCATTACCAAAGCCGAAGTAGGGGCACGCATGGAGTTGGTTGGCAATCCAAAGCCGGTCTTTACAGCGACCCTGATCCTGCTTTATCATTTTAATGACTGATGTTTTGCAAGGTATCACATAAAGTATGTTATGATTCGGAAACCCTGGCCGAAGAGGCACTGATCCAGCATCATGCCCGGCAGCACCATGTGCCCGGCAGGGGGCCCGTCAATATTTATTTATGTGATCACTGTGACGGATGGCATTTCACATCAAAAGGGGAGCCTCATCCTTCCCTTTCCCGTCCCGACGTGCAGGAGCGGATACGTAAAGAGCGCGAAGGAAATTACTGGGAGCGGAAACTACGGGGATGAAAAATGTGGGTTGTACTAGATTCGAACTAGCGACCCCTGCCCTGTCAAGGCAGTGCTCTAAACCAACTGAGCTAACAACCCAAGGCTGCAAATATAGGCGAATGATTGAGGAAAGAAAGCATAGCTGAAACGAAAACCTACACATTTTGTGCCCGATGAAAAGGTGCGGGCATTTTTTCATCAAAACAGGATTAATCCCCGATCTCCCTGCCCGGCAACCTAGCCTTTCGTGCCATATGCCAGAATGGTCTTCTCGATAATATCACAGCATTCGTGCAGCTCTTCTTCGGTCATTACCAATGGCGGGGCAAACCGGATGATATTGCCATGGGTCGGCTTGGCGATAAGCCCATTTTCCTTGAGCGCCACACATATATCCCAGGCCGTTTTCCCTTCGGGGCTGTCGTTAATGACGATTGCATTGAGCAGTCCTTTTCCCCTAACCCTGGTCACCCAGTCTGATTTCAGGATCAGTGCCTGCATCCGTTCCCTGAAGATGACACCCAATTTACGGGCATTTTGAGCTAATTTTTCATCTTTCACTACTTCCAGTGCTGCAAGGGCTACCTTGCTTGCCAACGGGTTTCCCCCATAGGTAGACCCATGCGTACCGGGTGTGATCACATCCATAATGTCATGATCAGCAAGAACTGCCGCCACGGGATACACCCCTCCCGACAAGGCCTTGCCCAAAATCAAAATATCCGGCTTTGTATACGTGGTTTGCCGTTCGCAATCGCCCGAACAGGTACAATTCCCGCAAACAGCAAGCAAACTACCCGTACGGGCAATCCCCGTCTGGATTTCGTCGGCTATAAAAAGGGCATTATGTGTCCGACACAACCGTGCGATCCCCGGAATAAAGCCTTCGTCCGGCACCATTACACCTGCCTCACCCTGAATGGGCTCCGTAAGTACCCCAACAATCGTGGGGTTCTCCTCAAATACCCGGGTGAGGGCATCCAGGTCATTATAAGGTACCCGAAGAAAGCCCCCCGTGAAAGGCCCGAAATTTTTGCGTGAATCCGGGTCACTTGAAAATGAAATAATGGTGGTCGTACGTCCGTGAAAATTCTGATCAAATACCACGATGAGGCCCTGATTTTCAGCCACCCCCTTTTTTTCATAGCCCCATTTGCGGCAGATTTTAATGGCCGTTTCTACCCCTTCAGCCCCGGTGTTCATGGGCAGGACTTTTTCATAGCCAAAATATTCGGTCACGTATTTTTCATAAATACCCAGCACATCACTGTAAAATGCCCGGGAGGTTAAGGTAAGGGTACGTGCCTGCTCAGTGAGCGCATCGATGATCCGAGGATGGCAGTGTCCCTGATTGACGGCAGAATAGGCCGAAAGAAAGTCGAAATAGCGCTTGCCATCCACATCCCAGACATATACGCCCTCGCCACGGGCCAACACCACGGGCAATGGATGATAATTATGGGCGCCATATTGGTCTTCGAGTTGCATTAATGCCTGACTGGTACGTGTTTGCTGTGACATACGGTTATACTTTTGCGGGGTGAATGTTGTACTGAATACAAAGGTAATTTTTTGAACGGCCAATGAAGAAAAAGGGAACAGGAAAAAAACCATTTCCACCGGCGTTAGAGAGCGGAGATTATTATTTTTTGTCTGATGGCCGAATGGTATTCACGGAAAAGTATCACCAAAAGCGTGGCTATTGTTGTGAATCAGGCTGCCGACACTGTCCATATCGGGGAAAAATGAAATAATTTAAAATACCCTTTTTGATAATAAGGATATAATGATGATATTTGCAGTCCGTTTTCAAAAAACGAGCTAAAATCATGTCAAAAATTTGCGATATTACCGGTAAACGAGCACGAGTAGGAAACAATGTTTCTCACGCGAACAATAAAACAAAGCGTAAGTTCAATCCCAATCTTCATAAAAAGAGGTTCTATATTCCTGAGGAAGATATCTGGATTACTTTAAAAGTATCCACGACAGCTTTGAGAACAATAAATAAAGTAGGCATCAAGGAAGTGCTGAAAAAAGCAAGGATAAACGGATTAGTACTTGCATAATTTCGATCGATCATGGCAAAGAAAAGTAAAGGAAACAGAATTCAGGTGATCATGGAGTGTACCGAACACAAGAACAGCGGTATGCCCGGAACCTCCAGGTACATTACGACCAAAAACAGGAAGAACACACCTGAACGTATGGAATTGAAAAAATTCAATCCCATCCTCAGAAAAGTAACGGTTCACAAAGAAATTAAATAATCATGGCAAAGAAAGTAGTTGCAACCCTGAAACAACCTGGTGGCATTAAGTTTGCCAAAGTAATCCGGGCCATCAAATCAGAAAAAACTGGTGCTTACACCTTTAAAGAGGAAATGGTTCCTGAAACGGAAGTAAACAACGTATTGTCTAAATAACCTACGGACTAACGAACGCATTAGGATCAGCCGGTTAAGCAGTTAATCGGCTTTTTTATTTGTACATTTACCGCTGTATTAATTGATTTTCGTTCTTTAACCTCACAATCCCTATGGGCCTGTTCAATATTTTTTCGAAAGAAAAAAAAGAGACACTTGATAAAGGTCTTGAGAAAACAAAAGAAAATTTTTTCAACAAATTAGGCCGTGTGGTCGCCGGAAAAGCGACCATTGACGAGCAGGTACTTGACGACCTGGAAGAAGTATTGATCACTTCCGATGTAGGTGTGGAAACCACCCTGAAAGTGATCGAACGGATCGAAAGACGGGTAGCCGCAGACAAATACCTGGGCATGAATGAGCTGCAAAGGATTTTGCGGGAGGAAATTGCCAGCCTCTTATCCGAAAACAACACCAAAGACCTTGAAGACTTTAACCTCCCCCCAACCGAAGGGCCGTATGTGATCCTGGTAGTAGGTGTAAATGGGGTGGGAAAAACCACGACCATCGGAAAACTGGCCGCGCAGTTTAAGGCCCATAACAAAAAGGTGATCCTGGGGGCTGCTGACACGTTCCGGGCAGCTGCTGTGGACCAGCTCATTTTGTGGGGAAAACGGGTGGATGTGCCGGTGGTATCGAAGGGGATGAATACGGATCCGGCATCCGTCGCCTTTGAATCGGTAAAAAAAGCAGTGGACGAAAAAGCTGACGTTGTGATCATTGATACGGCAGGCCGTCTGCACACCAAGGTGAACCTGATGAACGAATTATCCAAGATCAAAAAGGTGATTCAGAAGTTTGTGGTTGCTGCCCCTCATGAAGTATTGCTGGTATTGGATGGTAGTACGGGCCAAAATGCCTTTGTGCAGGCCCGCGAGTTTACAAAGGCTACGGAGGTAACCGCACTGGCCATCACCAAACTGGACGGTACTGCCAAAGGGGGTGTGGTCATCGGGATTTCGGATCAATTCAAAATCCCGGTAAAATACATCGGCGTGGGTGAAAAAACCGAGGATTTGCAGGTATTCAATAAAATGGCGTTCGTCGATTCATTTTTTGACCAATAGAAACCTAATCCGCCTGGTTTTTACCTTATGGCGAAGGGGATGTCGGGTATAAAGAGCCAAAAGGCTGCCCAATAGCCCTGATCGTGGGCGGCACGCCGGCCTGGCGCGGAGAGCAGGCGTACAATAGCAAAGGGCTCAGCTAGCCCGCTCCTGCCTGTTATTTTTTGTGAAATACGGTATCTGCCTTGTCTTTGATCCGGGCAAGGGTTTCGGGTCGGATAACAAAATAAAAGGTTGCATAGTCCCGGGTCACTTTTACCTGTGTAATGTACCCGTTTTCGTATGTATACAGGTTTTCACCGTCGGGTGATTCGAGGCGATAGGTGGCAGGGCCTGTTTTTTGAAATACGAGGTATTTTCCAAAATGCTGAGAAAAGACTTTTTGGCCATCGTAGGGCTCGGTAAAATAAATTTGAGAAACCGAATAGCGGATGCTTTTCTCATTTAAATGACTGGGCACACCATCAAAGCGTATGATGTAATCCTGCTGTTTTTTTTCTACCCTGGTTTCCTTTTGTACCGCACCATTGAGGGAATTGTAGCCCCCTCCCGAAACCAGTTGACCGTATTCAAATATTTCGTGAAGCGAGTACTCCACAACAAAGGTTACCAGTACTTTGAATTCTACATTGCTTACAATGGTTATTTCTTCATTTTCCGTCGACACAGACCTGTGTACAGACATATGCCCAATCGGACGATTGCCCTTTACCACCTCATATTCAAGGTGTTGGGAAGACAATTTCAGGCTTGTCATCAAAAAAAGCATCACGATGTAGCGCATGGGTATCAAGAAAATCGAATCGGTTGTTTTGGTTACCAGAATTGACTGTGAAAATGTTCTAAAATTTAAAGATTTTATGCTATTTAACACGACATAAAAGATATTTTTTATTCCGATGTAAAAAAAAGCAGGCGTAACCATTAAAAAAAAGGAACGAAAAAAATCCCTGATTTTACGTTGTGACGTTTCATCTTTGCAGCATGAAACGGACAATAACAACCTGGCTATCATTTCTTTTGAGCATTATTTTCTTTGGCGCACAGGCCCAGGGAAATCCCATTCGCAACATGACATTAAAGTCAAATGGCAAGCTCTATTCCTCCCAACAACATCGATACGTCTACCTCGACGAAGAGTATACTTATTTTGAATATGATGAAGAAGACGAAGTAGTATCGGTCACGCTCTATTTTGATGAATCGGAGGAGGCATTTGAACTGGAGCTATTGCCTTCGGGTGATTTTTCCCTCATTGATTCGCTCGTACGTGTGCAGGACTTTGCGCAGTTTAAAGTGCGGTTCAATCAGCTGACCAATACGCAGTTTCTGGCCTTCACATTCCGTGTGACCAGGGGCAAAGCCGTCTCCCTGGCAAAAATACCCCTGCTACCTGTATCCCAAACCTATGCAACCATTTACCCTGCGTCCAATGAATTGTACATTGGAGAGGAAAAAGTGTTTGAGCTGGTTTCCAATAACCCGCAAAACCTGGCCCTGGATAACCGATGGACGGAAGGATTGCCTATCAACTACCGGTTTTCTTCGGAAGGCTCACAAAACCTGCTACACATCCTGCCTACGGAATTAGATCGAAACCCGATCCGTATCACGATCCCGTTGCGCAAACCACGGATCGATGAAGATGGGAAACTAAGCTTTGAGTTAAAGCCGATCAACTATGATTTTGTCGTACGGGAAGGGCGTTTGGTGTTTTTGCAGCTCGACAAGCAGGAAATCACACCGAATGATGACAAAACAGAGCCCGTGCTGGTCCAGATTGATAACCATCGGATGCTGCGTATAGGCAAGACCTACCGGATCGAAAACCGGGAAGAAGCTGGCGGCGCACTTATTGCAGAGCTTTTCACCAAGACACGTTTAAACAATGACAAGGTACTTTGTGAATTGCGGCCCTATGCCTATCACTACAAATCAGACGGGTACCTGTATATTAAAGACGGGGATGCGGGACAGTTTATCACCAATGTAGACATTACACCAAAGACCACCATTACCAAAATATCTGTCCAGCGCGAAGGCAAAAGCTGGGAAGAGAGCAACGTACTCTACCCTGGTGAAACGGTCAATGTAAAACTGGAGGGCCAGGGCCTTCACAAGTCAAAAATCTCCTTTCAGGGTGTAAATAACCTTCAATATGATTCGTTGATCCGTAATGAAAACCTATCCCTCTTTGAGCTGAAAGTCCCCCTGACAATAGGTAGCAGTACCATCGAGATTTACAACTTTAACCAACCAACCGGGAAGTCTTTTACCGTAAAAGAATACCAGCGGCCAAGGACATTTGATTTTATCAACCTTGACCTGGCCGGCAACAAAATCAATGTTGGCAGTATTGACAAACCCATATATTTCGGCGAAAACCTGACCGATCTGGTGATCCAGTTTGACCGCAACAAATTGGATGAGGGGAATATGCTCTTTGGAAAACAGTTTTTGTCGATTGATGTGAAAGTATCAAGCAAAAGCGGAAACCTCATCGAATTGTACCGAATGGATCGGATTGTTATTTGTCCGTCAGAAAAATCACCTCGTTCGGCCTTCTATGGATCAGATGATTGCCGGTCTGGCAGCATCAACCTCAACGAATACCTGAGCAAAAAGACATCAGATCTGGAGGAATGGTCTAAAATAGAAATTGAAATTGCCCACCTGACGAGTGAGTACGGAGGAAAAGGTGCCAAAAAGCGCATTGTCATCTATTTACAGCGGGATTTCAATTTTGACATTGATGTTTCCTTCCCTACGGGTTTGCTCATTTTCAAGTCCGGGACAAAAGATTTTACCAATTTTGGAGGCGTCAGCTTTGCGATGCTGGCACAGTTTAGCTTTTACCAGCCGGGCAAAATTGCCAAATACCAACCCTTTAAAGTAGGTGCCGGGTTTATTGCCATAGATGCCTTTAATTTCTCGGCCGACAAGTCCAGGCAGGACATTGGTCTAGTGGTGATCGGCTCACTCTATCCCATGACATCTGACCGGAAACTCACGTTTCCATTATACACAGGGTTGGGTTATCTGTTAATAGAAGGGAAACCGTTTTTCCTGATAGGGCCTGGAATCAGAGTGAGGCTGTAGGTTTTTTACGGTAAAATTCGGCAAAGGCCACGCCACTAATAACAATCAGCCCACCGGCAAATTGAATTGTGGTAAGCCGCTCGTCAAGGATAAAATAGGCAAGAAAAATAGTAGAAACGGGCCCCAGGCTACCAAATATGGAAAACCTGGGTGCCCCTAATGTGTGAATGGCATACGAAATGAGATAGGACGGCAATACCGTGCTCAGGATAGCCATGGCTACAACGGCAAAATACACGCGACTATCGAACGTAAACAATTTCCCGAAATCGCCTGATTCTACACTATAGTGCACCACGACAAACAGGCAGGATACGATCATGACGAGTGTGGTGAAATTGCGCACACCAAAGCGGGCCGTCATAAAGCTGCTCCCCACAATGTACCCGGAATAGCACAGGGCACTTAAAAATACAAAACCGGCCCCCACAAATACATCATGGCCACCGTCCAGTTGCGTTTCGGGCACAAACACGAGGCAAATGCCCAGGTACGTAATGACGACCCCGAAAATTTGCGTACGCGTTATTTCCTTGTTCAGAAAAACATACGAGATCAGGATGACGAGTGTCGGGTAAATAAAGAGAATGAGACGTTCCAGACTGGCTTTGATATAGACCAGGCCTTTGAAATCGAAATAGCTGGCCAGGTAGTACCCAATAATGCCAAAAAACAAAACCTGCAGGTAATCTTTTCGCTGCAAGCCCTCCGTTACCTTTCGTCCGGGACCAAACCAGACCGACAGATACACCGGCAAGGCAAACAACATCCGCATCAATAACGTGGATAGCGAATCTGCTCCCCCGGCATACGCCAGTTTGACAAATACAGATTTGGTAGAAAACAGTAAAATACCAGCGATCGCCAACAAAACGGGCAATGGCCTGGCCCGGATCATTCCTGCGAAATAGCTTCCGGCTCTTCCTGCGCTACTTCCTTTTCCTGGAAAAAGGAACGCTGCCAAATCAGGATTATGGTAATCCCCAGAAAAATGGACGCATCTGCCACATTAAAAACCGGCCAAAGAGCCATGTGGTCACCCCCAATAACAGGAATCCATTCCGGTAGCCAGCCTTCCCAAATGTCAATGTAGAACATGTCGATCACCTGTCCGTAAAACCATGGACTTGGCGCATCATAAGGGGCATTGTTTTCCAGAAAAACACCATAAAAAATGCTGTCAATCAGGTTGCCCACAGCCCCGCCAAGGATCATCCCGATGCAGATAAGCAAACCATGGGTAGCCCCTTTTTTGTAAATGAGTGTCAGGTAATACCCGATGCCCACCATGGCAAGCAAACGAAATACAGTTAAAATCACCTTGGCATTTTCAAATGGCAACACCATTCCAAAAGCCATTCCCGGATTTGTGAGATAATGGAGCTTGAAAAATTCACCAAAAATCAGAATTTGCCCTCCCGTTCCTTTTTCCATATAAAAATGGACGAGCATCTTCACCACCTGATCAAGTACGATCACCAACAGGCTTATCAAAAAATAGACAGAGACAGGATTCTTTTTTTTCATGATTTAACTACTTCAAACGTAACATCAAGCCGGACACCATCGATATCCAGCATTTCGCCCTGATCGATATGCGCCAGGCATTCCAGTACAAGGGCCTGGGTTTCGCGCTGTATGTATGATTTATTTTCTTCTATTGCTTCCACCATTAACGGATCCGCAGAGGCAACGGATACTTTAATTTTATCCTGGACTTCCAATCCTTTATCCTTTCGGAGGTTTTGAATTCGGTTTACCACATCGCGGGAAAGGCCTTCTTTTTTAAGTGCTTCCGTGATGGTAATGTCCAGTGCCACG
>JAOUOM010000553.1 GCA_029880385.1 Cyclobacteriaceae bacterium
AAGAAATATCAGAGTGTAGAAAAAATACAAATTCAAGCTTAAACTCCCCCTAACTCGGCGTAGCATATAAAAAAAAGAAGGTACTAGGCATAGCATTCGCTATGCCTTTTTTATCATGTTTGCTTTCGTAGCACAGCTACCGCAAGTCTTCCAGCGAAGGGGGACACACGCGGCACGCGTGCGCCAGCGGGGGCAAGTCTTCCAGCGAGGGGTAGTGAGGTGGCGCGAGTTGTGGTTTGGTTAGAAGCAGGAACGGAAATATCGAAAGCCACAAGTTGCAAACCGGCGGATGCTGAGGCGCGAAAGAGGTGTCGGAATAGCCCGGATGGTGGGCCGTGCATGGGCTGGTGGGGACAGCCGGAGTGCAGTGGACAGATGGCGGGCCCGTACCCCTCCCGTTAAAAAAAAAACAGCCGGAAGTCCGCTTATTCGGTTTTGTACAACTTGATCTCTGTACGGCGGTTTAGGCCGTGTTGCTCGTCCGTGCAACGTATGCCGTCGGAACAATGGTTGAGCAGTTCCTGCTCGCCCCTGCCGATTGACCGGATGCGTGAGGGTGCCACCCCTTTGGAAATGAGGTAGTTCATGACCGACTCGGCGCGCAACTGCGACAGTTCGAGGTTGTAGGCGGCCGAACCACGTGAATCGGTATGTGAGATTACCTCGATGCGCATATTGGTGAAGTGGCGGAGGTTTGCAGCAATGGAATCGAGAACCGGGACAAAATCGTCTTTGAGCTGGTGCTGATCGAGTTCGTACAGCAGGTCTTTGAGGGTAAATGAACCTGCAGGCCTGATTTTGTCAAGCGAATAGGTGCCGGTGAATTCGTGCTGATTGAAGTGGAGGGTGTCGAAGGCAAAGGCGTACCCCTCTCGGGTGAGCAACAGTGCGGTCCTGGTATGGGTTGGCTGGCGGATTTCAAAGTAGCCGGCACCATTGCCCTGCACTTCACTTTTTTGGCCTGTCCGGAGGTTTTGGACAAATATGATGGGCTGCGCCAGGGCTTCGTTGGTCTCGGCCGAGAAAACGAATGCTTTGTAGGTAAATATTTCGTCCATCGGGCAGCTGAGTGCCAGGTCTTCCAGTGCTACCCGTACGGTGTCCGTGTGGGTGGTCAGTCCATCTTTTTGGATGGTCAGGCGGTAGCCGGTACGGGTACGCACGGTGGTCGTGAGGGTACCGGCTGCATGGGTCATTCCGGTGAGGGTCTGTGTGCCATTGAGGGCTGTGAGCGTCACAGCGGCACCGGATACGCGGGTGCTATCCCACAGCCGGTGGACGGACAGGTGCAGGAGGACCTCCGGGTTGTCGGTCTGGATAAAGTGGTAGATGTCGTCTTTTCCCTGTCCTTCGGGACGGTTTGATGTGAAATATCCTTCGGTTTCGGACAGGTAGGCCAGTGCGAAATCGTCATAAGGGGAATTAAGGGGGCTGGCCATGTTTTCGACAATACTGCCATCAAAGGAAAAGAGATCCAGTCCACCCAGGCCCGGCTGGCCATCGGAAGAAAAGTACAGGATGCCGTGATAGGAGAAGGGGTACAACTCGTTTCGTGAAGTATTGACTTTCGGCCCGAGGTTGACAGGAGGGGCCCAGGTACCCTTGCTGTACAGGGAATAATAGAGGTCAAAGCCACCCTGCCCTCCGGGACGGTTTGAGGCAAAAAACAGCGTGTCGCCCCGTTCGGAAATGAAGGGTGAGAGGATGGAGGACCCGGGCTCATGGATGGGCAGGGGCCTGAAGTCGGTCCACCGGCCGGAAGCCGTGATCTTGCCACTAAACAACAAGAGGTCAGCACCTTTGCCGATACTATTTTTGGATGCACTGACGATCACCTGGCCATTTGGCAGAAAGGCAGGGGATGTGACGTTGAACAGCCGGTTTCCGATCCTGATTTTCCTGATTTGCGTGCTGTCTGGTGCCAGGTACAGGGCGTAGCTCTCCATCTCGCCCATGAGGTATTCATGGTCTGCAAAACCGGAGGCAGTTTGTTGGGTGCTAAATACCAATCCCTGTGGTGTGGGCACAGCTGCCAGTTCGGATAACGGGCTGTTTAGGCTGATGTTTTGCAAGGCAGTAGGTTTGGTGCTGCCATTCAACTCGTCCCACATCATGACGCCCGCAAACCTTTCTTTACCCAGTTCGTCACGGGTGAGGTCATAGTATTGATTAAACCAGTATTTGGCCCGTTCATTATTGCCGTTTGTGAGGAGTGTTTCGGCATAAAGCAGCAGATCCGAATCTTCGTGTATTTTTTTGAGGGTCCTTTCGATGGTGAATTCAAAAAACAGCTGGGCCTCGATTGGTTTTCGAAGTTTGTAATAACAATGGGCAATCTTGCGCCCGATAATGAGCTGGCGCGTCGGGCTTGACTCCATCGCCACAGCCGAAGTATCGATAAGATCCAGGTATTCGG
>JAOUOM010000554.1 GCA_029880385.1 Cyclobacteriaceae bacterium
CCAGTTTGTTAAATGAATTGGAAACAAAAAATCGGATCGCAAATACCCATAGCTGCCCTTTTCGGCCGATACTTTGGCCGTAGGCAGCAGCGACGGCTGCTGGGTGATAAAATTAATTGCCCCACCCACTGCCTCGCTTCCATAGAGTGAGGATGCCGGTCCTTTGATGATTTCGATACGGTTGAGTGCCGCATAGTTGATTTCAATCAGCGCATTGTGGTTAAAGTCACCCGTCGTGCGGATAGGGACTCCGTCTTCGAGGTACAAAAACAAGCTTTTATAACTCACCGGCTGACGAACCGACATGCTATGTTGCTCATTGCCCAAATCCACCATAAAAACACCCGGCGTTTTGTTTAACAACAAATCCAGCCTTGTGGCTTTTGTCTCATTAAGGGTGAGTTTGGAAATCGCATGGATGGCAATGGGAGCTTCCGTACGTTCCTGCTGTTCTCTGTTGGCCGATACAATGATTTCATTGAGTGTAGCCGTAGATTCCTCCAATGCTACCTGCACCAGCCCTTCCGCTACGCGTATTTTTTGTGAAATATATCCTACGTAGGATATGTATAGTGAATCTGCATCGGTTTCGATAGCAAACCCTCCATTCGAATTTGTCACCACACCTGTATTTTGTGATGGCACAACGATACTTACCCCATACAAGGGCTCCTTTGTTTCCTTGTCATATACCGATCCCGAGATCGTACGCTGACCCATAGCAATATCAATGAGCATCCAAAAGGACACACTCATCAAAATGATCTTTTTCATTTGAATTTTCTGTTTTACTAACCGTTTAAAAGAATTGGCAAACCCCTGCTATCACCTCCGTCGGAAAGGGGTAGTGCGCTAAAAAAGTGACGGTTAGCCTTTGGGTGGATGAAAAACAGAATACAGCCTATGAATGGAACTGATAACTACGTAATGGAAATTCGTTGTGGCCAACTCGTACCCGACCGGATCCAAACAAGCCACATTTGCCTTTCCAACGGCCGTTTCAAACTTGTCGTTCAGTACGCTAATCGGCGGAAAATGATGTTCTTCTTCCGCTATTCGTTTTTTTAACTGGCAGATCCCCTCACAATGCATATCGGGATTGTCCTTGTTTATGCAAAGCACTTCGGCATTATAGGCTTTGTTGCCAAGGTATTGAACGTACATGATCGTTTTATTGAAAACCTGAAATAGGATCAGGATAGTCAATACGATACTCACGACATATCTCACACATGAAACCACAGCACAAAACTAGAAAAAGCCCCGATGTGCTGATCTTACCTAAACCAAAAAAACAACAGGCATTTATCATAGGAAAATTGATGCATTTGAATTATGAGGTTTTCCGATACGTGCGAAAACCCACACACCCTTGTCTGACAGGCAAGTCCAAATGAAAGGCTTACAGCAAGCTACCCAACTATTTTTTTTCACTAACCCCCTGCATCCGGCCTTTCATCCCTTCATTTCCTTTATTCTATCAGTTATTCCATTATTTTTAGGCAAAAATTAGTTGGCCTTGCTTTACGACAACCACGGAAGACCCTTACGATACCTGCGACTGGCTGTGACGGATCGCTGCAACCTCAGGTGCTTTTACTGCATGCCGGAGGAAGGGCTTCGGTTTAGTGAAAAATCCGAGCTCCTCTCCTATGAAGAAATGGAACGACTGGTTCGGATCCTTGCCGAAATGGGTATTTCCAAAGTCCGGATCACGGGTGGCGAACCGTTCGTAAGAAAAGATATCGTGCCGTTCATGAAACGCATTACGGCAATTCCCGGCATTGACGCACTGAGCATCACAACAAATGGTACGAATCTCGTTGACTACCTTCCGGAACTCTTAACCATGCATATCCATTCGGTCAACCTCAGCCTCGATACTCTCGACAAAGATCGTTTTTTTCAAATCACACGAAGGGATGAATTTGACCAGGTCATACAGGCCTACCATGCCCTCATCGGGAGCGGTATCCGGACAAAAATCAATATGGTTGTCATGGCAGATAAAAACCTCCCCGATATCCAACCCATGTGCGAACTCACCCGCACTGACCCCGTTAGCATCCGCTTCATTGAAGAAATGCCATTTAATGGCGGTAGCAAAGGCTACACACCCATCACCTGGAACATGGATCGCATCCGGCAGGAAATCGAATCGCATTACGGACCCCTTCAAAAATTGGCCGACCACACAAGCTCCACCTCGGTCAACTACCGACTGCCCGGGGCCAAAGGCACTATCGGGATCATACCTGCCTACACCCGTACCATCTGCGGTCAATGCGACCGTATCCGCCTAACGCCCAAAGGCCTGCTCAAAACCTGCCTCTACGACAATGGGGTGTTTAATTTCAGGGATTTTATGCGCAGTGGTGCCAATGATGATGCCATCCGGGCCAAATTT
>JAOUOM010000556.1 GCA_029880385.1 Cyclobacteriaceae bacterium
CCCTATATCAAATGTAGCCTGTACGGCCCGCTTCCAGCCTTTTGACGGAACCAGGTTTACCCATCCTCCCCCATCTTTGCTCACTCTCCATCCCTTATCGTTCAGGCATCGTTCGGGCAGATAGCCAATGGGAATAACCCGGTCTGTGGCATCCAGCAGCACGGTGCCACCTTCCCCCATATTGACGGCACAAATCACGTAATTGAACTGACTGGAAATAGGGAAATTTTCACGTACCAATCCATTCTGACGGGTACTCACCAGTACCGGGTCAGCTTTCAGTTCCAGTTTGCGTAGAATGGCCGTCAGCAAGAGGTTGATATCAGCCACGGTTCCTGCTTTGTCGTCATAGGCCTGTTTTAACCCACTCGTCACATATTTGCTGTAATATCCATTCCATGCGACATTTTTTCGTACCAGTTGGAAGGCCAGCATGATCTTTTCTTCGTCCGATTTGGCCGACAAGCCAATTGCCTCGATTTCATTGCGAAGGAAGAAGACGTTATTCAGTTGTTGACCAAAATTTATGTGCTCGTCAAATTCCTCATTTAGTTTTGCCCATGTGGTCCGGTATTCCTGCAGTCTGCTATTTGGAAATTTGATGGATTGCAGCTCATAATCTATTTTCTGCACGTAATTATCGATTGATGCCACAAACGCCTCGGGCCGCATGGCCGGTACATTTTGCGCTGCCAGCCGATGGGAATATTCCACATAGTGTACATTATTTGACTGATAACTTGATGATATGGGTTTGCCATTGCCACCGGTCCTCGTGACGCTGGTGATACTCAGCGATCCGGATTTTTGCGTGTTTTCGTTAATGACAAATCCATGGTAGCCCTGTGTCACCTTACGGTATTGAAAATACTCCGGCACATCCGTCCTGTATTCACTCCAGCGCACCGGGATATCATATTGAAACTGCCACGAACGCAGGTTAAAGTCAAAATCGGATGAAATGCTATACGTGTATTCAATGACCGAGCCCTCTTTTACATCGGGCATGGTAAATTTCTGCAGATCCCAATATTCATTTCGTTCCTCCCTGAACACCGAAGCCTTTTCAAGCTTTGTTTTGACTACTTTACCGTCTTCATAATTGTAGGTAAACCCTTTCAGTCCGCTGAAATTTTCGTTATTTCCATTATTGTGGTACAGTCCCACTTCATGATCGGCCCATTTATAACCATCTTTTGTGAGGATTTTGATTATGGTATGCCGCTCAAATTTCAACATAAAGCCGGAACTCTGGAGATAAGTAAAATATGCCACCCCATAATCACCTAATATAACGGCTTCTGCGGATGAATCCTCCGCATATACCGTCATCATCACATCTTCATCAGGCACCTGACCAAATTTTGGCTCTTCTTGTGCTACTGCATGAATCGAACAAAAAAGTCCTACAAACAAATAAACAATCGCTTTCATATCTATAAAAAATTTAGTTGTCAAATACGTATGTCTAATATTGACAATAAAAAGTAAATAAACAATAACTGAATGGATTATTTGTCCGGATGTGAAAACCGCAAGGACACCATTGGTCTGGTATTCCCGACCATGTCTGAGTTGTGGTTATTTTGAGCGAAAAAATTTCAGGTGGAGCACGGGACCGAAAGGGCGCCGGTCATCGGCAGCGCAGGCCGGCCCGTGCCACCGCGAGGGGGGTTGTGTGCCTGGCCCGTGCAGTGGACGAGTGCGCTACACCCTCTCCTGTTCATATCCGGTCCATCACAATTCCCCGTTCTTTAGCTTCTCACCGGCATAGTCAGCCGCCCGGGCTGTCAGGGCCATAAACGTCAGCGAGGGGTTTTGCGTGCTCACAGATGTCATGCAGGCCCCGTCAGTCACGAATACGTTGGGGCATTGGTGCAGTTGGTTCCACTTGTTGAGCAGGGAGGTAGCCGGGTCATGCCCCATACGTACCCCGCCCATCTCATGGATATCGAGGCCCGGTGCCTGGCGGCTGTCATCAGCCACTATATCCTCACATCCGGCGGCTTCGAGCATCTGATGGCCCTGTTCAAAAAAGTCCCTGACCATCAGCTCGTCATTTTCGGTATAGCCAATGCTCGTCACAAGTTGTGGTATCCCCCATTGATCGACTTCCGTTTCATGGAGCCTGACGTGGTTTTCCCTGACGGGGATGACCTCCCCCTGCATCGACATCCAAATACTCCAGTCACCGGGCTGCGACAGCCCCTCTTTGTACGCTGCTCCAAACTGGGGGCCGTCTACGGTGCGTCCCCAGCCTTTTCGGGAGGCAGAGTAAAACACGAGGTAGCCCCGCTTGAAGGGCTGATCTTCCTGGTACACATTCCTGAAATTGGGGATGATGAGCCCCGTCGGACGGCGGCCATAATAATAGCTGTCGGTATTCCCCCGGTAGGTAGCCGTA
>JAOUOM010000555.1 GCA_029880385.1 Cyclobacteriaceae bacterium
GGCATCCTCATCAATAAGCCGCTGTAGTGAAGTCGCAGTTATCTGACTTTCAAAGCCTTCCAGTATATGGCTTCCACAGGTGACCTGATGATCCTTGTAGCAAAAAAGATCTTTGATACCCACAACCAAGCCGGCCAGCCTTCCGGCTGTTCCGTTGCTCAGTTTGCGGTCGATTTCTACTGCCTGTCGTTGTGCACTTTCAGCAAAAACCTCTAGAAAAGCATTGATATGGCCATTCTGACCTTCAATATTCTGAAGATAATGGCTCACCAGCCGGGCACACGATAACGCACCGCTCTCTAAGTCCCGGCGGATTTCAAAATAGGACGTGTAGTTCTTCAATTTTTGGAAGCTGTCTCCCCTGGCTTGCCGCCATCCTCTATTTCTTTCTTAATTTCTTTGGTCGCATCTTTAAATTCCCTGATGCCTTTTCCTAATCCTCGTGCGATTTCAGGGATTTTTTTGGCCCCAAAAAAAATAACAACAAACAAAACAATGACAACCCATTCCATGCCACCGGGCATTCCAAACGCTAGTAATGTATTCATAATTTTTATACGTTTCCGGGTCAAAGATAGAGAGAAAGTATTGATCCGTCACTTGGTCAGCCATTTTTCCGGATCAAGTTTTTCGGTATTTTTCCAAACTTCAAAGTGGAGTTCGGAAACACCCTCCCCGCTTGTGTGCACTTTGCCTATAACGTCAGATGCATTTACTTTTTGTCCTTTTTTCACGTTCACTTCCTTCAAACGTGAATAAACCGTATAATAGGAACCATGCTTGACCACCACAACGTTATAATGTCCGGGCACAAACGCAAGGGTTTTCACTTCCCCAATAAAAACTGATTTGACAGTTTCCCCCTGATTGGTCTGTATTTCTATTCCGGTATTCTCAATTTCGATATTTTTCAAAACGGGGTGAGGCTGCATACCAAACTTCATCGAAATAAAGCCCGTACTGACCGGCCAGGCCATTTTTCCTTTGGTTTGCTCGAAAAGCCCGGTCAATGCATTTTCGTCGGCTTCATTTACCGTAGACAATGTCCTGCTTTTTTCGATCTCACGTCGGATCAGTTCAGCGATCAGCTTGTCCAGTTGTTCAATGGATTTTTTCCGTTCACCCATTTCCGACCGTATTTCCTTTTCCCTTTTGTTGAGTTCTGCTACCAGGCTGCTTTTCCTGTCTTTCAGGCTTACCAGCTTTTTGTTTTCATTGATCTGCTGTGCCAGTAACTTTTGTTGTTCTTTTATTTTTCCTTCCACATCGGTTCGCTGGAGGTTAAGTGCACGGGAAACCTGCTCAATCTGCGATGCCTGTATTTTGCGGGATTCGGAATATTGTTCCAGGTATTTTAACCGCTTAAACAGTTGATTGAACGTTTGGGAAGAAAAAAGGAAGGTAAGCGTACTAAAGCCACGGTTTGCCTTATAGGACGAATAGATCATCGACGCATATTCTTTTTTCAGATTGGTAAGATCCCGTTGCAGGGCACGAACCACAATGTTTAGTTCGCCGATTTCCCCATTGAGCAAAGCTACTTCCTGGTTTAAGGCAACTATCAGTGATTCCCTGGCTTTTACCTGTTCATTGATTGCCGTTAATTGCCCGATGGTCACTTTTCGCTCTGATTCCGTCTCGGACAGGATTTTTTCTGCCTCGGCTATTTTTCGCAGGTTTTCCTTTTTTTCCTGCTCCAGTTGTGCCTTTGTTTTGGTTTGCTGTGCAACCAAACAATAGCCTGATGTCAGAAAAACGACAAAAAATATGAGTTTAGAAACTCTGGTAACGATCTGGCACACTGAATGGGAATTTTAGTGGTTTTTCCTCAAGCTGGGCTTTATTAAAGCCGATCTCGATGTTTGTTTTCTGCTTTTCTCCTGACATGTATTCTACGGAGGCTTGTATCAAATAGGGAAAAATTTCCTCCCCCAGGGAACGGAACTCTCCATAATTTACGCGAATCATGTTTTGCGTTTTGGTATCCGTGATGACCATCCGTTCCAGTTTATGGGTTTCCTTTCCGATGAAATTATTGAGTACAAAATTATTGAACTGCTGCTGATAGGTCAATCCATTACTTTCTACTTTCACACTCTCCCGTTTGTAGGGATAGGTCAGATTTCCCAAAAGCACCGATTCAACCAGATGAAATGTTATATCAAAATCAAAGTCCCGACTGATTTGCTCAAAACTTTTTTCCATATAGGTTTTATTTATCCGGTCGACAAAATACACGGAGTCCGGGTTGATATAGATCCGGGCCACTTCTATGCCCAGTCCCGGCGAAAGTGATATCCAAATGGCACTATCTTTTCCCATTCGGATATTGGCAATACCGGAAATGTCCTTTTCACCGTCATTGTAATTGATTTTAGCCTTGGCCGTCAGATAGGTAAAGTCA
>JAOUOM010000557.1 GCA_029880385.1 Cyclobacteriaceae bacterium
CCTAATCTGCCAATTAAGTGTACGCTGTTTTTTAAAGATGTCATGATGATAATGAGTGTTGGTTTTACATAATTCATCCGTCAGTAAAACTGATCAGCAGATGATGTCGAACATCGACGAAGCAAAGCTGCAATATCTGTCCGTCCATAGTCGGTTGTTAAGTATTTGTAGTCGTTTGTAGTCGTTTGTAAACGTTTGCACTTGTTTTTGTAACTGATATTCAGTAACTTAATAATTTAAATTCTAACGGATGAACGAAAGACCTTGTCCCGAATGTGGACGACAGATATATGGTAGAGCCGACAAACGGTATTGTTCGGACAGCTGTCGCAATGCCTACAACAATAGGATCAAAGCAGATAACTACAATTTAATACGCAATATCAACAACCTGTTGGCACGAAACCGTCGTGTTCTCGAAAGCCTCAACCCCGAGGGCAAGACACGTATTTCACGCGAACGTCTGTTGCGTCAGGGCTTTGATTTTACATATTTCACCCATATCTACCGTACCCGTGCCGGGGACGAATATCGTTTTTGTTATGAGCAGGGCTACCTCGACATTGGGGATGGTTTTTACCTGCTCGTTCGCCGTGGGCTGGAATAAGGTCGGCATCCAGGGTAGGATGATCACGGTTGGGTCAGGTACCCACAGGTTTTCGGTTTTACAAGCGACTATGGGATGTAATCATTCGGAATTTTACCCATATACTATTTGGCTTTGGGCCGGAATGCTTTCATTACCGACGGGTTTGTCTCAAGGTGAGGTCCTTCGAGCAGGTCGATACAGTAGGGGATGGCGGGAAACACTACGTCGAGGCATTCCTTGATGGCCTTGGGTTTGCCCGGAAGGTTGATAATGAGTGACTGGTTTCGAAGGCCTGCTACCTGGCGTGATAAAATAGCAGTCGGTACGATCTTGAGACTTTCTGCTCGCATGGCTTCACCAAAGCCCGGGAGCATTTTGTGGCAAACAGCGACAGTTGCTTCAGGGGTTACATCGCGGTGCGCAGGACCGGTGCCGCCGGTCGTCACAATGAGGCAGCATCCTTTTTGGTCTGCCATTTCGATAAGTTTTGCCGAAATCTGGCCTTGTTCGTCGGGTATTACCGCATATTCCGGTTCCCACTCAGAGGTCAGGTATTCGTTTAAAAGCCGGACAACTTCTTTTCCCGGAATGTCTTCATAGATACCCTGGCTCGCTCTGTCAGATACATTGATGATACCGATTCTTGCTTTCATCTGTTTTTTTTTGCGGCAAAATAACCATCCATCAAGAGATTTCTAGGTGAATGGGTTATTATTCCTATTTTTAACCGGACTTAACATGTAACTTATGATTTTAGCAGCAATTGACTGGGCTATTGTGGCTCTCTTTTTCACAATAGTACTGGGCATCGGATGGTATGCTTCGCGCACGGCCGGGAAGGATACCACGGAGTTTTTTCTGGGTGGGCGATCCATGCCTTGGTGGCTTTTGGGTATATCCATGGTCGCGTGCACGTTTTCGGCCGATACGCCCAACCTGGTGACGGGGATGGTACGTGAAGGAGGGGTAGCCAAAAACTGGGCCTGGTGGGCATTTTTGATCACCGGTATGGTGACGGTGTTTATCTACGCGAAGCTGTGGCGTCGTTCCAAGGTAATGACGGACCTCGAATTTTACGAACTTAGGTACGGGGGCAAAGCGGCTTCCTTTTTGCGAGGGTTCAGGGCGTTGTACCTGGGCGTGTTTTTCAATACTTTGATTATGGGTACGGTGACTCTTGCCGCCATCAAAATCGGTGCGGTCATGCTGGGACTTCCTCCTATAGTGACGGTAGTAGGGGCTTCACTGGCAGTGGTCATTTATGCTTCGATCGGAGGGATCAAGGGGGTTATTTGGGCAGATTTTTTCCAATATGGCATTGCCATGCTGGGGGCAGTAATGGCTGCTGTGGTAGCCGTACGTCAGCCGGAAGTAGGAAGCCTGAGTGCTTTGTTTAGCCACCCTGCACTGGAAGGCAAACTGGATATCTTTCCTGATATATCAGATCCATCGGTTTTGATCACGATGTTTATATTTCCGATTGCCGTGCAATGGTGGGCGGTATGGTACCCGGGTGCAGAGCCGGGTGGTGGAGGCTACATAGCGCAGCGTATGTTGTCGGCCAAAGATGAAAAAAATGCCATTGGCGCTACGTTGTTGTTCAACTTTGCACACTATGCCTTGCGTCCATGGCCATGGATTATTGTGGCGTTGGCATCACTGGTGATTTATCCGGATTTGGCATCCATCAAGGCAGAGTTTCCGACCATTACGGATCAATACCTGGGTCATGATGTGGCATATCCCGTTATGCTAACCAGGCTCGGACCAGGGTGGCTGGGATTGGTCGTAGCATCGATCATAGCAGCGTA